>CBFDBL010000380.1:0-6445 GCA_965603035.1 uncultured bacterium | reverse complement strand
GTCTTCACCAGCCCGTGCTCGTCGGTGCAGGCGTAGCGCACGAGCGCGGGGCCGTGGGCGACGCACTCGAGCTTGTTCGTGGAGCTCCGGTGGACGCCGCCGCAGTCGGCGAAGCCGGACCAGCTCGTCTCGCCGGGCATCGTGAGGTCGCGGCTGCCGAGGGCCTTGACCTCCCAGCGATAGAGATGGGCGCCCTCGGGGCCGAGCAGCAGCCTCAGCTTGTCGTTCTCGAGCCACTTCGCGCCCTTGGGCGCGTCGCGGGTCAGCGCGGCGCCGGGCGGCGGCGGCCCCGGCTCGTCCATCGGCAGGCCGAGGTAGAGGTAGATCGTCGCGCCCTGCCCCTTGGCGAGCCCGCCCCCAAGGACCAGCGACAGACGCGTCAGGCCGGGCTTGTCCCCGCGACCGCACTGGGCCAGCAGCTCTTGGGGGAGCTTCCCATCGACGCGGACGACGCGCTTGCGGGCCTTGGCCAGGGCGTCGGGCAGGCGGAGGTCCAGCTCGATGGGCAGATCGAAGCGGTCCACCTTCCCCGCGTTCACGATCAGCCCGATGCGGTGGGTGGCCGCCTTCTCGATCCAGGGCGCGTCGGGCGCGAGCGGCTCCTGGACGACCTTGTGGGGCCGCGTCCTGCGGACGCCGAGCTCGACGATGCCGAGGCCGATGTCGCCCGGCGGCGGCAGCGGCTTGCCGGCCTCGGCGGCCTTGCGGATGGCGGCAATGCGCCTGGCCATGGCGTCGTAGCGCTTGACGACGGCGTCGTAGCGGCGCATCGTCCAGTCGAGGGCGTAGGGCTTGCTCTCGCGTCCCCACAGCTCGGTGAAGCGCTTCGCGAGTATCGCGTGCGAATGGCGGCCCATGAGGAAAGCGTCCTCCGCCCACTGCAACTCCTGGGCCGCACCGGCCGGCGAGCCCTCGTAGGCCTTCTGGTAGTGGCTCGCCGCCTCGAGCCGAAGGAGCATCCGCTCGCCAATGAGGAACATCCGCTCGGCGCCGAAGTGGAAGCCGTCGAGCAGGTCGGCATTGACCGTCGCCTCCTTGTCGCAGGCCTCGAGGTGCTGGATGGCGGGCCCAACGATGGCGAGCAGTTTCTTCGCCGCGGCGACCTCGGCGGCAACGCTCGACTTCATCGCTCCGAGGTCGTCCTGCCAGAAGCGGCGGTTGTTCATCCCGTGCATGCCGGGCAGGCGGTGGGTCTGGGCGAGGAGCGCGATGGCCTGGCCGAAGTGGTCGCCCTTCTCGCCGAAGAGGACCGCGCCGATGCGGCGATTGAAGTCCTCGATGGATGTCGTCGAGGCGTTCCAGGCGCACTCGGCGCCCCAGGCGTAGCCGTGCCAGGACGGGGCGTTGAGGTTCTCGCCGTCGTCGTCCCAGGCCGTGTTGAGCATCCCCAGGGCGCCGTGCTTCGCGCCGTCGCGCACGAAGTTCTGGATGTTCGTTACCGCCACGCCGAAGTCGGGCAGGATGCGGCTCCAGTTGCTCACGCCGGGGCAGACGAAGAACTCGTAGCCCGACTCCTTGAACGGCACGATCTGGCGCTCGAAGCTCGGCCGCGCGCCGTAGCCCCAGGTCAGCAGGATGGTGTCCTTGGGGATCTCCTTGAGGTGCTCGGGGTGCTGGAGGATGATGTCGCCCCACATCATCATCCGCTTGCCGTAGGTGTCCTCGAGCAGGTCGTGGACGCGGCGCAGGTGGCGGGCGTAGACCCCGCCGACGCCGATCTTCGCGGCAAGCGATTTCGACGGGCCTTTGCCGAGGCCGTAGGTCTCGTCGCAGCACACGTTGAAGAACGGCAGCGGCAGATGCGGGACGACCTCGGAGTAGAGGTCGTCGAGGAGCTGATAGCTCTCGTCCTTGACGGGGCACAGGATGCCGCCCGTCTCGCGCAGGTGCTTGTAGCGGTCGTGCTTGAGGATGCGGGCGAAGTGGCCGAAGGACTGCTGGTTGCCCAGGATGCCGACGCCGAGCGGCTTGCCGTGTGCGACGAGGGCCTTGAGCTCCTCGGGCGTCAGCGAGCCGTCCTTGGGGCCGAGGACGGGGTGCTTCGTCCAGGCGTACTGGTACTCCATGTAGTAGGTCCAGAGGTTCATCTTGAGGAAGGCGCCGAGCGCGAGGTCGCGCTTGAGGGCGTCGAGCTTCGTGCTCGGCCCGCGGGTCAGGTCGTCCTGGAAGCACCGCCACCGCAGGGACGGCCAGTCGCGGAGGGTGAGGCAGGGGAGCTTGCCGTCGCGTTGGTTGGCCAGGATGAGCTGACGCAGAGTCTGAACCCCGTAGAAGAGACCCGCGGCGCCCTTGCCCACGACGTCGATGGCGTCGGGCGACACCGTCAGCGCGTAGTCCTCCTCAGTCGCCTGCTTGCGAAAGGCCGCGGCCGGGAGCTTGGCTGCCGCGGCCCGGCCGATACGCAGGACGTGGCCGTCGCCGTCGATGGCCGACACGCTGAGTTGGCGGATGCCCGCTGCCTGAAGTGCGGCCAAGGTCTGCTGGACCGCCCGGAATGGCATCGACTTCGGGGCCTGGAGCACGAGGCGGCGAGGCAGGTCGAAGCCGCCGTCGGTGAGGGTGACCTCCTTCGGGAAGGGCACAAGACGGAGCGACGCCGCGTCGTTGGCGCCCCCCATCGCGCAGGCGCCCGCGGCGAGCAGGATGAGACAGTATCGCATCGGAATCTCCTCCGCTATTCGATGGCGAGCACGCCGTGGATGTGGAGGTCGGGCAGCCAGACGCCGACCCTGCCCTCGACCTCGAACGGCTGGAGCTGCTCGCCACTGGGCATCCACGTCAGGCGCTCGGGCTTCTCGGGCAGGTTGAGGCTGACGAGCATGCCGGGGATCGCGGGCACCTCGCCCGTGTGGAGGAAGCGATCGGCGCGCTGCGCATTCGCCAGGTTGAGCAGGTGCAGGCACAGCCGGCCGTCGGCCGAGCGACGGAGCGCGGCGTCCACGAACGACGGCGCGGCGAGCTGGAACAGCGGGTCGGGGAACAGCTCGTGGGCCAGCGCGCCGATGACGCTCCGCAGCAATGGATGGTGGCAGCGGAAGTAGGCCAGCGCGATGGGGCCGTAGACCGCCGCGACTTTCCCCTTGCCACAGCTCGCCACCGTGGCCGCGACTTCGCCGTCCTTGCGGGTGTCGAAGGTCGGGTAGCGCCGGGCGAGGACCGTCGCCGTGGTCGGCGCCACGCGCTGCCAGACGCCGTCGAGGTTGGCTGCCTGGATCCCGTCGCTCAGCTCGGCCGTCACCCGCTCGGGCTCGCCTTCGAGGGTCACGCCGAGGATCGGCTCGAAGAGCCGCGCGCACTGCTCGCCCAGCAGCAGCAGGCTGCCGCCGGCTTCGACGTAGTCGGTCAGGGCCTGGCGGAAGGCGTCGGTGAGCTTGTGGTCGTCGGCGATGACCACGAGCGGGAACTCGCCGAGGCGCGGGGCGAGCTGGTGCTCGGCGAGGATGTCCACCGAGTAGTGCAGCTCGAGCAGCGCGTGGAGCGCACCCTCCAGCTCGTCCTCGCAGCCGTAGTAGGCGAACACCCGGTCGCTGCGCTCCCACCGCGACTCGCTCGAGAGCAGCAGCGCGACCTGCGGCACCGACGTGCTCCCCTGGCAGAGCTCCTGCCGCGCGCGGCAGAAGTCCGCCACCTCGCCCGCCGTGTGGATGAACGCGTCGGGCACGTGGCCCGAGCGGGTGGGCTGGTAGTAGCTCTGGAAGCCGCCGCCCTGCATGAACACGACGCCCGCCTCCTGCTCGAGCGCGACGGCGGGCTTGTGGCTCTTGCCGAGGTCCTGCCCGCGGTTGAAGCCCCAGGCCATCAGGTCCCACGGCATCCCCGTGCTGGCCAGATAGCGGGCCTCGACCCGCGCGCGGTCCACCGAGCCCGTCGGCGAGTAGTCGCCGGACAGGAAGTCGAGCTTCGCGACCACCGGCTTGGGGGCGAAGGTCGTGTACATCCAGTTGCTGGTGATCTGGAAGTCGGGGTGCGTCTCGTGGAGGGCATCGACCCAGTGGCAAAGGTAGCGCTCGAACTGGCGGCGGTGGAACGTCTTCCACTCGAGCCACCGCGGGTCGTCGGGGCCCTTCGGCGCGTCCTCCTCGCCGGTCTCCGCGCGCCAGGCGGCCAGGGCGTGCTCGGACCAGTCGAGCACGGCGCCCCAGCACTCGCCGTCGGCCCACACGCCGTCGAGGTCGTAGGCGGTGGCGGCCTCGCGGAGCTGGGGGATCATGAGCTCGTCGGCGTAGGGGCCGAAGGTGCTCGTCGCTCGCGGGTCGCGCTTGCCCTCGGCGTCCACGGCGGCCCACTCGGGGTGCTGCTCGACCGCCACCTGGTCGAGCACGCCGCTGTAGTGGACGAACAGACCGACGCCGCGCTCGGCCGTGACCTTGCGCCACAGGGCCAGCGCATCCCTCACGATCCCCGGCGACGCCCAGCCGACCTCGGTCGGGTAGCCGGTGTAGCCGCGGTGGCCCTTGCAGTCGTACTGCACGTAGTCGGGCTTCACCCGCTCGAGCAGCACCGCGACGTTCTCCTCGCTGGCGTCGGCGCCGAGCGCGGTGTCGTGCTCGCCGGGGTGGAGGTCGAAGTGGAGGCCGAAGAAGGACTCGGCGCGGCGCAGCCGCGTGGGCACGGTCTGCGAATCGCTCACGGCGCGTCTCCTCTCAGCGGCCGTCGGTCACGTTCCCGCGACACCCCCAGTCGAAGCCCAGCGCTTCGGCCGGCTCGGCCATGACGCCGAAGGTGAAGCGCTGGCCGTCGGCGAAGGGGGCGACCAGCTCGAAGTTCTCGTAGGCGATGCCGCCTGGGATGGGCGCCTGGCTCGCCCAGTAGGTGGTGCGGCCGTTCACGCGGACCACCAGGCCCTTCTGCGCCGGCGCCAGCCAGTACTGGGGTGCGGTCGCGCCGCGGTAGCGCCAGAAGGGTGGGACGTTCTCCGCATAGGCTGCGTCGGCGGGGCTCCTCTCGTCAGGCGTGGCGGCCACCTTGGCCAGGCCTTCGCTAACGTACAGCCGGTCCAGCCCCCACTCGCGATGTGCGGTGAAGCCGTGGCGGTTCAGTTGCGGCTTGGGCCAGAGCTTCGTCGACTCGACCACCTCGCTCTTGAGCCAGAGGTGGCGCAGGCGGGCGTAGTTGCCCATCGTGGCCGTGAGCACGCAGGCCCGCATCGGCGCGCTGCCCTTGGCGGCGAAGACCCGGAACTCGACCTCGTGGGGACGGTGCTCGTGGAGGGTGACCTGCACGGTGGGCCGGGCGGCGTTACGGAACCGCTCGACGAAGACAAACCAGGTGAGCGTCTGCCCGCCCTGGCGCGTCCCGACCCTACCTCGGGCGGGCTGCCACGGCTTCCGTGGCCTGGGGTCGGGCTCGATGGTGTCGCCGGTCCACATCGCCTTGCCGCGGACGCCGTCGAGAGCGCTCGGCTCGAGCTCGGAGAGACCCCGCGCCCTGCCCACCACGGGCTCGACGGCGATGAAGTTGATCATCCGCAGGGGCGGGTGCCCGAGGTAGGGCGCATAGATGCGCAGGAGCCCCCGCGGCCCCGGCGTCGGCCACAGGCCGACGCGGATCCCGCCCTTGACGCCCCACACGGGCTGGCTCGCCTCGCCCTCCGCCGGCCGCACCCACGGCCCCTCGAGCGTCGGCGGCGCCAGGCGCGCCGGCGGCCGGGCGGCGGCGGCCCACGCGCTCGCCGCCAGGAGCGCGGGCACGGTCGATGCGATGCGGAGAATGATGCTCACGGTGCCATCCAGCCCGCGGGGCCATCGCACAGCGCTCAGGGCGACGGGGCGGGGAGCCGCTCGACACCCAGGCCGGTCTTGGCGAGGAAGGCGGGGAGGTCGCGGACCATGACGCGGTCCTTCTCCCTGGCCTCCTCGTCGAGCTCGTCCCAGGGCACGAGGTCGGGGTGGAGCTTGCGGTCGTTGTCGCGTTTGGTGCCGTGGGTCCAGCCGGCGCGCCGGCGCTCGGCGCACCAGCGGTCGTGCTCCATCCTGGCCATGGCCTCGACCTCGTCGGGGGTGAAGGCGACCGCGGCGGCGTCGGGGTCGGCGAGGGGCACGATGTGGTAGCCGAAGGCGTCGAGCCGCTCGGCGATGTGGGCGGCCTGGTGGCGGTTGGCCTCGCGGTAGTCGTCGCCCAGCTCGTCCCAGGGCACGAGCGCGGGGCGGTCGCCGAGCGCGACGCTGGGCTTGGCGAGCTCGGTGCGCAGGTAGTCCTCGTGGATCGCTCGGGCCACCCGCTCGTTGAGGCCGCCCAGGAGCAGCTCGGGCCGGCAGGTCTCGTCGAGCAGGCGGAAGGGGCGGAGGCTGTCAAAGTCGCCGCCGTCGCTCGAGAGCAGGCGCGCGAGCCCGCTGCCCTGGGTGACGCGGACGATGATCGGGATCTTGCGGGCGCAGCGGCGGAGCCGGCGGTGGACGGCCAGGGCAGCGGCGAGACTCGCCGGGTCGCCGTCGAGGCAGATGTA
>CBFDBL010000379.1:0-6459 GCA_965603035.1 uncultured bacterium | reverse complement strand
GGACCTGGCCTCAATCCGGAATCCGACAATTCGGGTTCCCTCTCCCCGCGGGAGAGGGTTAGGGTGAGGGGCGAACCGGGGCAGGCTCCCGCAACGGTGGCCCTGTGGCCTTGTACTGTTTCTGGCGAAGTGGGACAGATTGGCTGAGGAAGAAGGTTGCGCCGACCTCCCGGGCTCGTAGCATAGGAGGGCCGCCATGAGAGAAGGAGGACGCAACGGTGGAGCCCAGAGAGCGACCGGGGGCCTTCACGCCGGACGAGCAGTTGGCAATCGTGCTCGAAGGGCTGCGCGGCGAGACCGAGGTGTCGGCCACGTGCCGCCGGCACGGGCTGTCGACGAACTGCTACTACAAGTGGCGAGACCGGGTGCCGGCGAGCGTAGAGCAGGGACAGGGGGGCGAGGCGGCGGGCGGCTAGGCGGGGTGGTCGGCCTTGGCGTCGGCCATGTCGTGGAGGGTGCCGCAGCGGGGGCAGCGGACCTGGGGACGGCTGTAGGCGGGCGGGACCTTGAGCCGGGCGCCGCAGGCGCAGGCGATGAAGAGGAAGCCGCCGAGCCGTCGGACCATGTCGAGCGCGCCGTGGGCTCGGCGGAGGCGCTCGGTGGGGGTCTGCTGGGGGGTGGGCTTGTCGGTGGGGGCGCGTGTGGGGGCGGGCTTGTCGTCGGCGAGTGCGGACGGGGGGACGATGTGCTTGCCGCGGTGGCGGGCGCCCCAGGCGCGCTCGTAGTCGGCGAGGGCGGCGCTGCGGCCCATGGAGCGGAGGATGGCGATGCGCTCGTCGGTGGGCGGGTGGGTGCTCAGGAGGCCGGCGGCGCGCTTCTCGAAGGCCTTGATGGGGTGGACGATGTACATGGGCGCGGTCGCGCGGTTGGCGACCTCGAGCACCTCGCGGTCGCCGCTGATCTTCTCGAGTGCGGAGGCGAGTCCCTCGGGGTAGCGGGTGAGCTGGGCGGCGGAGGCGTCGGCGAGGTACTCGCGGCGCCGCGAGCAGGCGAGGTAGAGGAGCCGCGCGACGAGCGGCGCGAGGATGGCGAGCAGGAGCGCGACGACGGCGAAGAGGGCCTGCACGCCGCCGCCCCCGCGGCTCGACCGCCGCCGACGCCGGCCCATGCCGCCCCACCACAGGCTCCGCACGTAGAAGTCGGCGAGCAGCGCGACCGAGCCGAGCAGCACCCCCGCGAGGGTCATGAACAGGATGTCGCGGTTCTTGACGTGCGACATCTCGTGGGCGATGACGCCCTGGAGCTCGTCGCGGTTGAGCTTGGCGAGCAGGCCGCTGGTGACGGCGACGGACGCGTTCTCGGGCTTGCGGCCGGTGGCGAAGGCGTTGAGTGCCGTGTCGTCGATGATGTAGACCTTCGGCATCGGCTGGCCCGAGGCGATGGCCATCTCCTCGACGACGTTGAACAACTGTGGGTGGTCGCGCTTGTGGATCTGGCGGGCCCGGCTCATGGCGAGCACGGCCTTGTCGCCGCCGTAGTAGGCGACGAGCCCGAGCACCACGGCCACGATGCTCGCGACCACGACCCCGCCCACGCCGCCCTCGGCGCCGCCCCAGGCGCCCCCGATGGCGAAGCCCAGCACCACGAGCAGCGCCGAGAGCACGACGATCAGCAGCGCCGACTTGATCTTGTTCGCTCGGATCAGCTCGAACATGCCACGTCACCAAGCAAGGGGGCGAGCGCCCGCTCCTGGCGTCCTGGGGCACGCCTCGCACTCGCGGCTTGTGCGCGGGCTGTCCCCGCCCCGCGGGAGGATTCCCTTCGTCTCGCGGGATGTGGGCATCCCGCCTGCAACGCCCAGAGCCCTGCGAGCGGGGGGCTACCGCAGGTCGACCTTGGGCACCTCTTTCTCGGCCTCGGGGATCTCGAAGAGCTCCTCCTTGCCGAAGCCGCACATGCCCGCGATGATGTTGGTGGGGATCACCTCGGTGCGGGTGTTGAAGCGCGTGACGGCGTCGTTGTAGTACTGGCGCGCGAAGGCGATCTTGTTCTCGGTCGAGGTCAGCTCCTCCTGGAGCTGGGAGACGTTCTGGTTGGCCTTGAGGTCGGGGTAGGCCTCCATGACGACGTAGAGGCCCCTGAGGGCCTCGGAGAGCGCGCCCTCGGCCTGGCTGGCCTCGGCGGGTCCCTGGGCTCGGACGGCGGCGCTGCGGGCCTGGACGACCTTCTGGAGCACCTCGGCCTCGTAGCCCATGTAGTCCTTGACGACCTCGACGAGGTTGGGGACGAGGTCGTGGCGGCGCTTGAGCTGGACGTCGATCTGCGCCCAGGCGTTGCGCACCTCGTTGCGCAGGCGCACCAGGCCGTTGTAGGCGCCGACGAACCACAGCACCACCACGGCGGCAATCACGGCGAGGACGATGACGGCGATCATGGGCTCTCTCCTGTCGGGTCGGTCGGATCGTCACACGGGCTCGGCGGCGTGCCGCCGAAGAAGCCGGCCAGGGCCGCCGCGGCCTGCTGGTCGGGGCCGGCGTCGGCCGGCGGCTCGCGGCAGGCGGCGAGGATGGCCTCGAGCTCGCCCCGGTCGAGCCAGATGCCGTCGCCGTGCGGGCACTTGTCCACGACGACGTCGCTGTGGCCGTAGCGGTCCTTGACCAGCTTGTCCACGCACACCGGGCAGTCGCGGACCGGCTCGCCGAGGCCCGCGTCGGGCTCGGCGAGCTCGGGCACCGGGCTGCCGAGCAGCGCCTCGAGCTCGCCGCCGTCGAGCCACACGCCGCCGCAGGCCACGCACGTGTCGATCTCCACGTCGCCATACGAGCGCGCGCACGGCCGTCTCCCTCTCTCGGATGGGCGTATGGTAGCGGCGGCCCCGCGCGCTGTCAAGCGACCGCCCTCACGGAACAGGTGGCGCCGGCTCGCCGGTTGTTACCGCCCGTCGGGCGGGCCTTGACCGATGCTGCCCCGACCGCTACAAAGGACCCAGACCCGGAGGCCAGCCGTTCGGAGTCCCGCCTTCAGGCGGAAGCCCGGCTCCCGAGCGGCGCAGGCCTGTGCTCGGGTGGAGGCCCAGGACCGCCTGAAGGCGGGACTCCAAACAGCCTGGGGCGCTGCCTTGCGCGTGGCGCAGCCGGGGAGGGTGGGATGGCCCGATGACCAAGCCCTTCGCCCAGGTCGCGCTCAACCTGCCGGTGGGCGACGCCTACGACTACGCGGTGCCGCAGGGGCTGCGCGGCTGCCTGCGGGTCGGCATGCGGGTGCGGGTGCCCTTCGGGCCGCGGGAGCTGACCGGCTACTGCGTGCGCCTGCTCGAGCGTCCGACGATCCCGCTCGGGAAGGTCAAGCCGCTGCGCGACGTGGTCGACGACGAGCCGCTGGTCGATGCGGCGATGCTCGAGCTGACGCGGTGGGTGGCCGACTACTACGGCTGCTCGTGGGGCGAGGTGCTCGAGGCGGCGCTGCCGGCGGGCGTGCGCCACGGGGTGACGTCGAAGACGATCCAGACCGTCGAGCCCGTGGATCGCGGCTCGGTGCTGCTCGCCCGCATCGCGGCGATGCCCGAGCGCCAGCGCAAGCGGCGTGCCGCGATGGAGGCCCTGGTCCACGCCGAGGGCGAGGAGCTGACGCCGCGCGCGCTCGCCGAGTTGGCCGGCTGCTCCGTCGCGACCGTCGAGGCGGCCCGCCGCGACGGCCTGGTCCGCTATCGCCAGCGCCTCGTCACCGAGCATCCCGTCCGCGACGTCGAGCCCGAGCCGGTGCCCCGCATCGTGCTCACCCCCGAGCAGGAGCGCGCGCTCGACGCGGTCCGCGAGCAGTGCGAGACCGGCGAGTTCGGCGTCCTCCTGCTCCACGGCGTCACCGGCAGCGGCAAGACCGAGGTCTACCTCCGCGCGATCCGCGACGTCGTGGACGAGGGCAGGCAGGCGATCGTGCTCGTGCCCGAGATCTCGCTCACCCCGCAGACCCTCCGCCGCTTCAAGGCCCGCTTCGACCGCCTCGCCGTGCTCCACAGCCACCTGACGCCGGGCCAGCGCTACGAGCAGTGGCGGACCATCCATCGCGGCGAGGCCGACATCGTCATCGGCCCCCGCTCCGCCATCTTCGCTCCCGTCCAGCGGCTCGGCCTCGTCGTCGTCGACGAGGAGCACGAGAACACGTTCAAGCAGGAGTCGGTGCCGCGCTACAACGCGCGCGACGTCGCCGTCTGGCGCGGCCGCCAGCACGGGGCCGTCGTCGTGCTCGGCTCGGCCACCCCGTCGCTCGAGAGCTACCACAACGCGCGCCGCGGCCGCTACCGCTACCTCCAGCTCACACGCCGCGTCCGCGACCTGCCCATGCCGCCCGTCGAGATCGTCGACATGACCGCCGAGTACACCGAGCAGCGCCGCAGGGTCCTGATCTCGGCACAGCTCGAGCTGCGCATGCGCGAGGCGCTCGACAGCGACGCCCAGGTCATGCTGTTCCTCAACCGCCGCGGCTACTCCACGCTCATCTTCTGCCCCCGCTGCCACCACGCGCTCGCGTGCCCGCGGTGCGAGGTGCCCATGGTCTATCACCGGCGCCGCGACATCGCGCTGTGCCACTACTGCGGCGAGCAGATGGCCGCGAGCGCCGTCTGCCCCGCGTGCCTCGGCGCGCGCATGCTCCACTTCGGCGCCGGCACGGAGCGGATCGAGGACGAGATCGCCCGCAAGTTCCCCGCCTACCGCGTCATGCGGATGGACAGCGACACGACCCGCGGCAGGACCGCGCACCAGGAGCTGCTCGACCGCTTCCGCTCGGGCGAGGCGCGGATCCTGGTGGGCACGCAGATGATCGCCAAGGGGCTCGACTTCCCGCAGGTGACGCTGGTCGGCGTGGTATCGGCCGACACGTCGCTCTACCTGCCCGACTTCCGCGCCGCCGAGCGCACGTTCCAGCTCGTCGAGCAGGTCGCCGGCCGTGCCGGCCGTGGCGAGCGGGGCGGGCGCGTCGTCGTCCAGACCGTCAACCCGCACCACCTGAGCATCCTCGCCGCGGCCCGTCACGACTACAGGATGTTCGCCGACACCGAGCTCGACGCGCGCCGCGAGCTGGGCTACCCGCCCTTCGGCCACCTCCTGCGCATCGTCGTCACCGCGCCCGACCACGCCAAGGCCCGTCGCCGCAGCCAGCGCATCGCCCGTCGCATCGCCGAGCTGCCCGACGCCGGCGCCCTCGAGCTGCTCGGGCCCGCCGAGTGTCCCCTCGCCAACCTCCAGGGCAAGGCCCGCTGGCAGCTCCTCGTCAAGGCCCGCGACCGTCGGCACATCCACGCCGCCGCCCGCTGCCTCCGTCCCCTCGCCGGCGCCTCCGGCAAGACCCAGGTCGCCCTCGACGTCGACCCCTACGCGATGCTCTGAGCCCGCGCCCGCCGCCTCGCGGCCGGCCCGTGGGCGCAGGGCAGGGCGCAAGGATTACGGAGTTGTTGAAGTCCGTAATCCTCTCCTCCTCGCGGCTGAGCTGTGGGAAACAAGCTCGAAGTCGGGCAAGTCGGGAAACAGCCATACGAGACTCTCCCCTCTGCTGGATGGGCGCGGTGGGCAGGAGAGCCCCTGAACCCAGCGGGGCAGCAGTGTACGATGTTGGCAGGGACAGCACCCTGAGCGCGATGCAAGAATCGGGTATGGTCTTCGCCGACTTGCCCGACTTGGGAGCTCGCTGGCGGCGCAGCCGTTTCGCCCAGTGACGGTCCCGCTGTGCCCTGCCGAGGCTGGTGACAGGCGGCTGTCACTCCCTCCTGTGCCCGTCCGGGCCGCGGCTCCGCTCGCCCGTGGCTCCCGTCGCCCTCTGCGAAGGGCATGCGGGCTGTCGGGTGCAAGGGGTGCGGCGCGGCAAGCGGCGAAGACGCCGCCCTCGCCTGCGTGCGAAGACGCCCTGCGGCTCGGCCAGAGTCGAAAGGAACCGACCTGCCTGTGTGACTTGCGGACGGGACACCGACATGCGTAACACTTCAGCGAAGTGAAGAGAGGAGTTGGGGGGAACCTTTCTCGAGGAGAGCCCCCGTCGCCGAAGTGATGCTGCGACCCGCCGACGGGGGCAGGGCCGTCCCGCACGGCCTGCTGCTCCTCGACACCGGGGCGGACATCACCCTTGTCCCTTGGTCGGCGGTCGAGCGTCTTGGCGTCCCGCCTCTGCCCGACCTCCGCTACGAGCTGATGGCGTTCGACGGCACCACGAGCTTCGTTCCCGCCGCGGCGCTGGATATGGTCCTCCTCAGCAGGGTCTTCCGCGGTCGGTATCTGCTGATCGACCAGGAGCACGGCGTCTTGGGCCGCGACGTGCTCAACCACGCCGTTGTCCTCCACGACGGCCCCCGGCAGCGATGGGCGGAGCACGTCGCCCCGAAGCCGCCGGCGTCGCAGTGACTGCGGAGCCGTCCCCGCCTGATCGCCTTCCTCTCGTCCCCGAACTCCTGCTCGTCGTTGGGGTCAGGACTTGGATCTCTAGCCCGCATTTCTCACCAGGTTTTGTCGTGGACGCCACAACGACATGCCA
>CBFDBL010000378.1:0-6468 GCA_965603035.1 uncultured bacterium | reverse complement strand
GCCGAGGTGGTGCTGAAGACCGACTTCGGGAAGATCGAGCCAGCGAAGCTCAGCCTGCCGGTGGGCAAGAGCGCCGAGGCGACGCTGACCTGCGAGATCGCGAAGGCGGGCGAGGCAACCATCACGGCGACCATGGCCGGCGGACAGCCCGTCGGCTCCCAGACCATCCGCCTCGTCCACGGGAAGAACCTCGTCGGCTTCAAAGCGTTCGACGACCAGGAGTACAACGGCGTGCCCTACCTGTGGTGCGGGCGCAAGCCCATCGCCTTCAGCCTGCCCGCCAGGCCCGGCAAGCCGCAGACCCTGCATCTGCTCTGGGGCTCGAAGGGCGGCGAGCGCAAGGCCAAGGTCACGATCAACGGCAAGGCGCAGACGGTGAGCCAGGGCGGCTACGACGGCTTCAAGTGGCTCACGATCGCGATCGAGCCTGAGCGCGTCAAGCGCGACACGGTGACGGTCCGCATCGAGAAGCTGGCCGAGGCGGGCGCCGCCTTCATCTCGCAGGCGAAGCTCACGTCGCCGTGATCGACCCATCGTCGTCGCACCGAAGGCGCGACGCGGGAGGGCGACGCTCCAGCCGAGCCGCCGCCCGCCGCGGGCGGGCGTTCCCTCTCCCCGCGGGAGAGGGTCAGGGTGAGGGGCGACCCGGGACCGGCTAGCGAGGATGGAGGCTGTGCACCTCAGGCCCCTCACCCCCGCCCTCTCCCGCAGGGAGAGGGGGTCGGGCCCTGCGGCCTCGCATACGCTCGGAGGGCTCGCGAACTCCGTTAGGTGTGGAACATGCTGCCCAAGGAGCGCGTCGCCGCGATCTTCGAGCATCGGCCGACGGACCGGGTGCCGCTGTACATGGGCAGCTTCTCGTCGCGGGTGGCGTCGGCCATCCTCGGCCGGCCCCACGCCTGCGTCGGCGGCGGGGTCAACCAGTACTACGAGTCGTGCGCGTGGTGGGAGGGAGAGGAGGCGCACGCTGCGTTCCAGGAGCGCTGCTTCCAGGACGCGATGGACCTGCCGACGGCGCTCGACCTCGACTACGTGCGGCCCGCCTACTGGCGGCTGCGCGAGAGGCCGACGCGGCGCATCGACGAGCTGACCTTCCTCTACGGCGACCCCGAAGGTGCGTATCGCGTGATGCGCTTCGACCCCGAGACCGAGCTCTACCAAATCATCGACCAGCACCCCACACCGAGAACCACCATCGAGGCGATCGAGCAACGGGTCGAGGCGATGGAGAAGAGCCTGCCCGACTTCCACCCGACGGAGGCCATCGCGGCGGACTGGCTGCGGGCGATGGAGGTGCACGGCGAGGTGCGTGCGGTGCAGGCCGGCGGCGTGGGCGTGGGCATCCCGAACCGCGATCCCGTGTGGCTCATGGCCGTGGCGCTCCGCCCCGACCTCATCGGCCGCTACCTCGACGCCATGGCCGAGCGCAACTGCCGCAACGCCGAGGTGCTCGGCCGCCTCGGCGCCCGCTACGCCCACGGCGGCCTCGACTTCGCGGGCAGGCACGGCCCCAACTACTCGCCCCAGGCCTTCCACGAGCTTATGCTCCCCGCCCTCAGGAAGGTCTCCGACGCCTGCCATCGCCACGGCGTCTACCACATGTTCGCCAGCGATGGCGACCTGTGGCCCGTGGCCGACGACCTGTTCGGCGCGTCGGGCGTCGATGCCTACTACGAGATCGAGGTCGCCGCGGGCATGGACCTGCGGCGGCTGCGCGACACCTTCCCCCACCTCACCCTGCTCGGCGGCATCAACTCCGCCACCCTCCATCGAGGCACCCGCGACGACGTCGTCCGCGAGACCCTGGCCGCGCTCGAGGTCGCCCACGACCTGGGCAGCATCCTCGTCGGCTGCTCGAACCTCATCGTCTCGCAGACCCCGATGGCGAGCTTCTGGGCCATGATGGAGACCCTCTGGGCAAATCGGTAACGGCTAACGAGCACAGTCCCTGCCTTCCGCTTCTCGTCCTGATGCTCCAGCGTCGGGACGAGTGGTGTTGGGGAGGTCAGTCGGGGAGCAGCTCGACCTCGATGTCGTCGAAGGCGATGCGGGTGTGGCCGGTGGACTGGCTCCAGCGGCGGGCCGAGAGCGCGATGCCGCCGGCGGGGATGGGCGGGACGCCGAGGCGACTGCGGTCGATGGCGTCGAGGAGCGGCTGGCCGTCGAGACGGGCGGCGATGCGGTTGCCCTGGACGGTGATCTCCAGAGCGTGCCACTTGTCGTCGGGCTGCCATTCGCGCTGGGCGAGGCAGGTGTCGTCGTTGGTCGACCGGCCGCGATGGTTCTTGTGAAGCTGGATGCGGCGGCCGAGGTTGAGCGAGTAGCACTCCCCCGGCCCACTGTGGCGGACGGCGATCCACGGGCCGTCGCGGTGGTCGCTGCCGAGCTCGAGGACCTTGAAGCGGAGCCTGAGGCGATAGTCCCTCCACCCGTCGCTGCCGGCGGCGATGCCGAGGAGCTGCCAGCCGTCGGCGATGCAGTCCTCGCCGACGAGCGTGCCCTTCTCGATGCGCCAGGTGCCGGCCGATGCCTCCCAGGTGGGCGAGGCGTCGGAGCCGTCGGGGTAGAGCGCGAAGTCCTCGCGCGCGGGGTTCGAGCCGAGGACGAGTCGGCCGAAGCGGGCGGGGCGGTGGAAGTTGTCGGTCGCCGACCAGGCGGCGAACATGGGCGTCTCGCCGAGGCTCTTGCTGCGGTCGATGCGGTAGAGCTGGAGGCGCCACTCGTCGCCGACGCGCGGCGGCGTGCGGATGCCGAGGCAGGCGAGCGGGACGGCCATCTCGGCGGTCCAGCGGCGATCCGTATCGTCCCGACGGTCCACCGTGCCCTCGACGGCGACGGCGGTGCGCCAGCCGGCGGCGTGCCACTGGCGGAATCGCTTGTAGCGGTCGCCCTTGACCTGGTCGGCGGCGGGGATGCGCAGGTCGATGACGGCGTTGCGGGGGTTGACCTCGAGCTCGCGGTAGTTGCGGCCGTCGCCGTCGGGGTCGAGGTAGACCTCGACGACCTCCTCCTCCCACAGCTCGCTGTCGCGCGGGCCGGCGCGGCCGAAGACATCGGGGTCCTGGCAGGCGAAGGCCACGTAGAGATGCGCGTCGTCCCACAGCATCCTGGCCGCGGTCTTCAGCGGCGGCGTGCCCTCCCGCGTCAGGAAGCAGTGGGCGAGCGGGACGGGCGCCGCCTCGGCCCAGGCGCGCTCGTCGAGCTTGCCGTCGATCTCGATGGGGCCACTGGCCCGGGCGCAGACGTGGCGCGCCAGCGGCGGCATCGTCGTGGCGAGGACGTGGCGGAGCACGCCGAGCACCAGCGGCTCGCCGTAGTCGGGATGGTGTGCGAGCGACGACCAGACGTAGGCGACCCGCGCGCCGCTCAGCGGCCCGGCCTTGTAGCCGATGACTGCGGCGGCCTCGCCGTAGCTCTGGCCGTCGGCGTCGCGCAGGGTGAGGATGGGCGTGTAGACGTCCTGCTCGCCGACGGCGCGGACGATGGGCCGCCAGCGGGGATCGAAGCCCTCGCCGCTCGGGAAGGCGAACGTGCGGGGCAGCCCGGTGACGATCTGCTGGTCGCGGTCGCGATGGAAGGTCAGCTCGGCGCCCTCGGGCGGGGTCTCCCAGCCGCCGACCTGGACGCCCTTGAGCCTGTCGTCGCGGCCGAGTGCGCCGCTGCCGCAGATGGGCAGGCCGAGGTCGCGGGCCAGGACGTCGGGCTCCCACGTCTCGCCGTCGGAGCCGTAGTAGAACGGGAAGGGCTGCTGTCCCATCGCCACGAGCGTGCCGCCGCCGCGGACGTAGCGTCGGAGCGCCTCGGCGCCGTCGCCCTCGCGGCGGACCGTGCGCCAGTAGTCCTCGCCGCCGAGGTAGAGGGCGAGCCAGATGCGCTCGGGGCTGAACGCCCTCGGGTCGAGGAGCTGCTGTGGCGAGAGCAGGACGAGGTGCTCGAGCAGCCCGGCGCGGCGCAGCCTGCGGACCAGGGGGGCGGCCTGGGGGTTCTTGGTCTGCGGCTGGGGCAGGACCGCGACGTGGCCGGAGAGCTTCTCGAGCAGGGGCGCGAGGTCGCGGTACTTCGCGGTGGCCTCGCGCTCGGCGGCAAGGGCTTTGCGGCGCGCGGCCAGCGCCGCGAGCGTCGGCTTCAGCGCGGCGCGCTCGCCGTCGAAGGCGGTGACGGCGAGCACGTCCACCCCCTTGCACGCCAGCAGCGCGATCTTCCGCCCGCGCGTCGGGACGGCGAGCAGGTCGGCGTGCCACTCGAAGCACAACGGCCAGCCCCGCAGCACCGGCACCGCATCCGCGACGCGCACCACCTGGGTGCGCGGCCCCGACACCAGCTTGCCGAGCCAGGACCGCCCGCCTCGCGCGTAGGAGATCCGGAGCGACGCGCCCTCGCTCGCGTTCGCCAGCAGCACGAACAGCATCCGCGCCTTGCGCCCGACGGCGACCGTCGCGCCCGACGCGGCCTGCTTCCCGCCATTGACCAACGGATCGGCCAGATGGAGGGGGACGCCGAAGCGCCAGATGCGGCCTGCGGGCAGGCCGGCCCAGGAGGCAGGGTCGTCCCAATCGGTGGGGAGCGCCTTGTCGCAGTGTTCGGCGATGGCGATGGGGATAAAGGCGCCTTCGCGCTCGGGCCGCTCGGCGGCATGGCGCTCGCGTGCGACGGCGCGGGGCAGCGGCCTGGCCGCGAAGTCGGGCGGGCCGCCGACGGCGACGGTGTCGCCGTACTTCAGGCCGCGGACGAGCAGGCTGTCGGGCCGCTGGGGGAAGCGGCGGATGAGCTTGTCGGAGAGCCGGACGAGCATGCCCTGGCTGACGACGGCGACGGGGAGCTTGCGCAGGTCGGCGTAGGGGAAGGTGATGACGACGTCGAAGGGCTCGGGCTGGCGGCACCATTCGGCCGCGGGCACGAGGCGGAAGGAGAAGGCGCCGGGGGCGCGGCAGCGGAAGTCGGCGACGTCGGTGTGGCGGCCGTTGCGGTTGAAGGCCATGGCCGCCTTCTCGCCGCAGAGCACGCGAACCCTCGCGGAGCCGACGGGCCAGAGGTAGCGCTCGGCGAGGCCCCAGAGTCCGCCGAAGGTGGCCCGCGTGCCGAGCGCCTGTGCCGAGCCGTCGTAGAGGCCGAGCCGCTCGGTGTAGGCGGTGCCGTAGGCCGCGACGCTCGGGTAGTATTCGTCGCGGAAGAGGCAGTGCCAGCGCTCGAGCATCCCTCGCAGGTAGTGGCCGAGAATTGGGTCGCCCGTGGCGACGTAGACCTGGGCCATGGCGTGCGGGACGACCCAGACCTCGTTCGAGCAGGCGGCGCCGAGCCACGAGATGCCCGAGTTGGGCTCGCACAGGAAGGCGCTGTCGAGCGCGTCGTCGGGGTTGCTGTCGGCCATCCAGATGGGCAGGTAGCGGTAGAGCATGGTGTGGGCGAGACGCTTCGCCTTCGCCGCCAGCGCGCCGCGGTCGCGGTCGCCGCGGAAGGCGTAGTGGTAGCGCAGGCAGAAGCTCGTCACCGGGCCGGCCCCCCAGCAGAACTGCGCGCACGGCACGTCGGCGTAGCCGTTGCGCGTGTAGAGGATGTGGCGGGTGAACCGCAGCGCGCCGTCCACGTAGGGCAGCAGCCGCTCGCGCTGGGCCGGGTCGTTGCGGGCCACGTCGAGCAGCAGCAGGGCGAACTGCCAGCCCTGGACCGCGTGGATCGTCGGCACGCCGTCGGGGCCGAACATGTCCACCGCCTCGCCGTCGAGCGGCTTCGGCCAGAAGCAGCACCGCTCGCCGTCGAGCTCCTGCCACTGCGTGTAGCGGAGCACGAGGTCGACGTCCTGCCTCATCTGCGCGATGGCCGCCGCGTTCTGCGTCTCGTAGAGATAGGTGATGGCATCGCCGTCCCACGAGGCGCCCGCGAGGTCGAGGGTGTCGGCCTTCCACCACTTCGGCTCGGCGACGCGCCAGAAGGCCCGCGGCGGCTGGGTCGGCACGGGGAAGTCGTCGAGGCGGTAGGCGGCCGAGAGCCACGAGACGTCGCTCATCCGCGGCACCGTGGGCAGGCGGTCCGCGAAGCGGTCCCAGACGAAGCGCATGGCGAAGCGATTGGGGTCCGCGTCGCTCGGCATCTCGAGGCTGTGGAGGATGCGGAAGTGGCTGGCGACGGTGTGTCGGCCCGCCGCGGGGTAGCGCAGCGTCTGATAGGGCCTGGCGTAGGGCCAGACGAGTGCGACGAAGTCGCGCGCGGCGCTCGAGCGGGGGAGCCGGCTGAGCGGGTCGAGCCTCCAGCAGTAGGCCGCGGCGATGTCCTTCTCGGAGTGGTCGGTGAGGCGGGCCTCGTGGAAGTCGTAGGCCACGTAGTGGCGGCGGCTGGGCGTCCAGAGCCCCGCGGTGGCGATGGGCCAGGCGCCGACGGGCGGGGCATAGGTCCAGTCGCGTGACCAGAGGCTTCGGATCTGGACGCCGTAGCCCTCGCGCTCCAGGACCCTCTCCAGGAAGGAGCGCATGG
>CBFDBL010000377.1:0-6471 GCA_965603035.1 uncultured bacterium | reverse complement strand
TGGGGCGAAAGGCGGCCGCTGGCGGCGAAAGCTGGTGAGAAATGCGGGCTAGGCCCATGGGCAGGCGGCGGGGCGGCCGGTGGAAGCTGCTCAAGCAGCGGCTGGCGGCCTGGGTCTTCGGCGAGCGCATCCTCTGCGACAACTGCAAGTACGACTACGGCGACGTGTGCACCCGCCCCGAGCGGCCCAATGCCACTCGCTGCGAGGGCTACGAGCGAGCGTGAGCCCGCGCGCCGCCGTGCCCCCTCCCATCCCCTCAAACCGGTCCGGCCGACAGGCGCTCAAGGCCAGAGCGGCCGCTGGGCACCGGCGGACCCGTCCCGCTCGGCTCGGCGTATGTGGCCGAGGTACCGACACATGCGGCGGGCGATATTCCCCTTGACGTCCCCTGCGCCGCCCACTATAATGAGAGCGGGAGCGAGTAGGAGGGTAAGCCGGAGGACCTTACTGACGCCCGGAGGAATCGTGCTGGAGTGGCCGCACGGTCTCTGGGAGAGCGTTGGGACCACATAGAGTTGTTCCTGCAACACCGGTGGCTGGCGCCGCGAGACTGGCGCAGCGTGTTCACGCCGTCGCGCTGGATCGGCGCGGTCACTGTTACTGGTAAACGGGAAGGGTATTGACGAGTTCCGTCGCCGTGGCTGGCCGGCAGCAACTCATGCGGTCGGGCCTCGGCGTCCTGCGTCGCGACAGTCAGCCGTCCGACGGACGGCAGGCGAGCGAAGGGGCGCGCCCGTGCGACGGGCCTGGCTTTTCCCGTGGCTCCATCTCTGGCCATCGACGCGCCAGAGTACAACTCTAGCTCCTGCCTCTCCCCGCAGTGCGCTCGGCGGCACCGGCTGTTGGGCGCCCCTTCCGCGCACGCCACCCAGAGTGTATACATCGCAAACAGCGGTTCACCGCGCCTATCCGGCCGCTGGGGTGCCCCGGCCCCCGCCGGACGGTTTGTCAATGAGAGGGGTGAGGCCAGTGTTGGCGGTAGCCTACAACATTAGCATGCTCGAGGGTGTGCTCGCGCTGGCGGGAGCAGCGGTGGTGGGCTTCGGGCTCAGCCTGCTCGTCGCCTTCGTGCGCAAGCACGGTGCCCGCACCGAGGCCGCCAAGATCCTCCAGACCGCGAACCAGGACGCCGAGGACGTCACGCGCAAGGCGGAAGTCGCCGCCAAGGAGGAGCTGCTCAAGCGCCGCGAGAAGTTCGAGGAGGAGACCCGCGAGACGCGCACCGAGCTCAAGCTCCTCGAGAAGCGCCTCGTCAAGCGCGAGGACGCCCTCGAGCGCAAGGCCGAGAACACCACGAAGCGCGAGCGCTACATCGAGAACCTCGAGAACGACCTCGCCAAGCGCCAGCAGAACATCTCCGGCAAGGAGCACGAGCTCAACGAGCTGCTCGACAAGGAGAAGGAGGCGCTCTACCGCATCTCGGGCATGGGCCCGCAGGAGGCCCGCGCCCAGCTCTTCGAGCGCCTGGAGCAGGAGCTCGACCGCGAGGTCGCCACGCTCGTCGAGCGGAAGGTCGAGCAGGCCAAGGAGATCGCGGGGCAGAAGGCCCGCGAGATCATCAGCACCGCCATCCAGCGCTGCGCCGTCGAGCACACCACCGAGAGCGTCGTCTCCACCATCGACCTGCCCAACGACGAGATGAAGGGGCGCATCATCGGCCGCGAGGGGCGCAACATCCGCGCCTTCGAGAAGGCCACAGGCGTGGACGTCATCGTGGACGACACCCCAGGCGTCGTCGTGCTCTCCGCCTTCGACAGCGTCCGCCGCGAGATGGCCCGCCAGGCCATGGTCGAGCTCGTCGCCGACGGCCGCATCCACCCCTCCCGCATCGAGGAGGTCGTCGAGAAGGCCAAGCGCCGCACCGAGGACACCCTGCTCCAGGTCGGCAAGCAGGTCCTCTTCGACATGAACATCCACACCAACGGCAGCAAGCTGGCCTACCTGCTCGGGCGCCTGAAGTTCCGCACCAGCTACGGCCAGAACGTGCTCCAGCACTCCATCGAGGTGGCCCACCTGTGCTCCATCATGGCCGCCGAGCTGAAGCTCGACGCCGAGCTGGCCAAGCGCATCGGCCTCCTCCACGACATCGGCAAGGCCGTGGACCACGAGCTCGAGGGCGGCCACCCCGAGATCGGGGCGCTCCTGGGCAAGCGCTTCGACGAGGACCCCATCGTCATCAACGCCATCGCCGCCCATCACGAGGGCGAGCCGCCCAGGAGCGTCTACGCCGTCCTCGTCCAGGCGGCCGACGCCATCAGCGCCTCCAGGCCAGGCGCGCGACGCGAGACCCTCGAGAAGTACATCCGGCGCCTCGAGCGCCTCGAGGACGTGGCCAGCTCCTTCAACGGCGTCGCCAACGCCTACGCCATCCAGGCGGGACGCGAGGTCCGCGTCATCGTCAAGGGCGACAAGGTCGCCGACAAGGAAGCAGCCAAGCTTGCACGCGACATCGCCCGAGAGATCGAGCAGGAGCTCAACTACCCCGGCGAGATCCGCGTGACCGTCATCCGCGAGACGCGGGTCGTCGAGTACGCACGCTGAGCCGCCCGCGCGGGCCCAGGCTCCCGCTGGGCGAGCGGCATCGGGCCTTGCGGCCGTGCAGGGTGCCTGTCCCCACAGGCGGGAGGGCAATCGGCACGTCCGGCGCGCGTGGGCACGCCGGCGGCGCAGGCCGCCAGGCCCCGCCTGCCTTCCGTTAAGGGATCGTCGCCTTGCCCGTTCGCATCCTCGTCATCGGCGACGTCGTCGGCCGCCCGGGCCGCCATTTCCTCCGCGACCACCTCGCCGACGTCGTGGCACGCGAGGGCGTCGGCCTCGTCATCGCCAACGGTGAGAACGCAGCCCGCGGGCTCGGCATCACCCGCACCCTGGCCGCCGACCTCCACAGCTACGGCGTCCACGTCATCACCACCGGCGACCACGTCTGGCGACGCGCCGATGCCCCCCAGGCCGTCGTCAAGGACCCCTACCTGCTTCGCCCCCTCAACTTCCCGCCCGGCACCCCAGGCTCCGGCGCCGTCACGGTGACCACGCCCGACGGACTGGAGATCCGCGTGGTCAACCTCCTGGGCCGCCTCTTCCTCGAGCCGGTGGACTGCCCCTTCGCGTGCATCGACCGTCTGCTCGATGCGCAGCGGGGGCCGGCCGTGACGATCGTGGACTTCCACGCCGAGGCGACGAGCGAGAAGGGGGCCATGGGCTGGTTCCTCGACGGGCGGGTGAGTGCCGTGGTGGGCACTCACACCCACGTGCAGACCGCCGACGAGCGCATCCTCGAGCGCGGCACCGCCTTCATCACCGACATCGGCATGACCGGTCCCCGGCGCTCGATCCTCGGCCGCCGCGTGGACAGGGTCGTCGAGAGGTTCCGCTCCAGGCTCTATGTCCCGCTCGACGTGGCGAGCGGCGAGGCCCAGATGTGCGGCGTCGTCATCACCGTGGACCCCGCGACGGGCCGCGCGCTCGACATCCAGCGCGTTGCCGAGCGCCCCCCAGCGTAGCCGCAGCCCGCTCGCCCGCTGGGCCCTGCCGCATCGCCGACGGCCGCCTGCGGGGCACTCGACAGGCACGCTGCCGGCTGCTACCATGGATGCCGGACGGCGGCGAGCGGGAGGCGCAAGGCATTCGGAGAGCCTGCCTTGGCTGAGGCTGCCCCAGAGGACATCCTCACCGTATCCGACCTGACGCGGCGCATCCGGCGGTCGCTCGAGGACGGGTTCGACCGGGTGCGCGTGGTGGGCGAGCTGTCGAACGTGCGGCGGCCGGCCTCGGGGCACGTCTACCTCACGCTGAAGGATGCCGGGGCGCAGATCGCCTGCGTGGTGTGGCGCAGCAGCGCCGCACGACTGCGGTTCGAGCTCGAGGACGGCATGGCGGTGGTGGTCAAGGGCTCGGTCACCGTCTACGAGCCGCGCGGGCAGTACCAGCTCGTCGTCTCGTCGATGCAGCCGAAGGGCATGGGCGCGCTCCAGCTCGCCTTCATCCAGCTCCGCGACAAGCTGGCGAAGGAGGGGCTCTTCAGCCCCGAGGCCAAGCAGCCGCTGCCGTTCCTGCCCCGCTGCATCGGGGTCGTGACGTCGCCCACCGGCGCCGCGGTGCACGACATCCTGACGGTCGTCGGGCGGCGCTTCCCGCCCGCCCACATCGTGGTGCGGCCGGTGCGGGTGCAGGGCGAGGCGGCGGCGGCCGAGATCGCCCAGGCCATCGCCGACTTCAACGCCTGGGGCCAGGCCGACGTGCTCATCGTCGGCCGTGGCGGCGGCAGCCTCGAGGACCTCTGGGCCTTCAACGAGGAAGCCGTGGCCCGCGCCATCCACGCCTCGCGGATACCCGTCATCTCCGCCGTCGGCCACGAGATCGACGTCACCATCGCCGACCTGGTGGCCGACCGCAGGGCGCTCACGCCGTCGGAGGCGGCCGAGATCGTGCTGCCCGAGTACGGCGAGCTCGCGACCGCGCTCAAGGGCCTGCGCGACCGGCTCGCCACGGCGCTGCGCGGCAGGGTGGGCCTCGCGCGGGCCGAGCTGCTGCGCCTGCGGGCCAGCTACGGCTTCCGGGCGCCGCTCGAGCGGATCCGGCGCTGCGAGCAGCGGCTCGACGAGCTGTCGGCCGCGGGCGCCCTCGCCGTGCGCCGCGGCATCGAGTCGTGCCGCGAGCGCCTCGCCACCGCCGCGGGGCGCCTGCACGC
The DNA here is from genome assembly GCA_965603035.1 of uncultured bacterium. Taxonomy (GTDB): domain Bacteria; phylum Planctomycetota; class PUPC01; order DSUN01; family DSUN01; genus CAZDNN01. The sequence continues at coordinate 1,784 of CBFDBL010000377.1, read as the reverse complement.
CCTCGGCCCGCTCGCCGTGCTCGAGCGCGGCTACAGCATCACCAGGGCCGCCGACACGGGCCGGATCGTGCGCCGCGCTGGCGACGTGGCCGTAGGGCAGGCCGTCGAGACCGTCCTGCACGCCGGCCGCCTGATCAGTCGAGTCGAGGAAGCCGACCCCCGACCCCCTGAGGGAGCCTAGGGAACCGAACCATGGTCAAGAAGCTGTCGTTCGAGCAGCGGCTCGAGGCGCTCGAGCGGATCGTCGAGGAGCTCGAGAGCGGCGATCTGTCCCTCGACCAGGCACTCGCGCGCTACGAGCAGGGGGTGGCCACGCACAAGGAGTGCATGGCGATCCTCGCCGCGGCCGAGAAGCGCATCGAGCTGCTCGTCAAGACCGAGGAGGGCGAGCTCGCGACCCGCCCCATGGCCGCCGACCACGGCGACGAGGACGACGCGTGAGCACCGAGCGGCTCCGAGCGTGCATCGACGCCTGCCGGCCCCTCGTCGAGGATGCCCTCGACGGCTACCTCCCGGCAGCCGAAGGCCCCGCCGGGCGTCTGGCCGAGGCGATGCGCTACAGCGTGTTCGCCGGCGGCAAGCGCCTGCGGCCCGTGCTCGTGCTGCTGGCCTGCGAGCTCTGCGGCGGCGACCGCCGCGCGGCCCTCCCGCCGGCCTGCGCCATCGAGCTCGTCCACACCTACTCGCTCATCCACGACGACCTGCCCGCGATGGACGACGACGACCTGCGACGCGGCCGGCCCTCGTGCCACAGGGCCTTCGACGAGGCGACGGCCATCCTGGCCGGCGACGCGCTGCTGACGTTGGCCTTCGAGATCGTCGCTGCCCGCGACTGTGAGCCCCACGCGCGCGACTACGCCCTCGAGCTGGCGCGCGGCGCCGGCACGGCGGGGATGCTGGCGGGGCAGATGGCCGACATGGTGTTCGAGGGCGCCGAGCCGACCGCCGAGGCCGTGGACTTCATCCACCGCCACAAGACCGCCGCGCTGATCGCCGCATCGGTGCGCCTGGGCGCCATCGCCGCCGACGCCCCGCAGGCCGCGGTGGACCGGCTCGGCCGCTACGGCCAGGGCCTGGGCCTGGCCTTCCAGGCCGCCGACGACGCGCTCGACGTCGAGGCCAGCAGCGAGCAGCTCGGCAAGACGGCGGGCAAGGACGCCGCGACGGGCAAGGTCACCTACCCGGCCGTGTTCGGCCTCGCCGAGGCCCGCGAGCGCGCCCGCCAGCTCGCCGCACAGGCGGAGGCCGAGCTCGCCCCCTTCGGCGACGCCGGCGGCCTGCTCCGCGATATCGCCCGCTACGTGGTCGAGCGGAGAACGTGACCGGGTCGGCCCCTTCGCCCTTGCGCTGGCGCGAGGGCTGTCCTATAGTGAGTCTGTGCACGGCAACCCTGTCTGTCACCCAGCATCGAGGGAACCCTTGAGCACGATCCTGGAGACTATCGAGGGGCCGGCCGACCTGCGCGGGCTGAGCGTGCGCCAGCTCGAGCAGTTGGCGCAGGAGCTGCGCGACGAGATCAGCCGCGTCGTGGCGCTCAACGGCGGCCACCTGGCGTCCAACCTGGGCGCGATCGAGCTCACCATCGCGCTGCATCGCTGCTTCGACTTCGCCAGCGACGCACTCATCTGGGACGTGGGGCACCAGGCCTACGCCCACAAGCTGCTCACGGGGCGGCGCGACATCTTCCCGACCCTGCGCCAGCAGGGCGGCATGAGCGGGTTCCCCAACAGGGGCGAGAGCCCCTACGACCTGTTCACGACGGGGCACGCGGGCACGTCGGTGTC
>CBFDBL010000376.1:0-6495 GCA_965603035.1 uncultured bacterium | reverse complement strand
GGCGCGCCGGCGGCTCGCGCCGCGGCGCGCCCCGGCGCGGGTGATGCGCTGGGCGGCCGTGGCCGCCGCGGCTGCCGTGCTCGCCGTGGCGCTCGTGCCCGTGGCCCGGCTCGTGCTGTGGCCCGAGCCCGCGGCCACCGTCCGCGAGGACATCGATCGCAACGGGCGAGTCGATATCCTCGATGCCTTCACCCTCGCCCGACACCTGGTGTACCGCCGCCCCGTGAAGCCTGAATGGGACTTGAACGAGGACGGCGTGGTGGACGACGCCGACGTGGACGATGCAGCCATGGCGGCGGTTCGCCTGGATCGGGGCCTGCTGCCGTGAAGAAGCTCTGTCGCTTCGCATTCACGCTTACCATTCTGGTAGCCCTCTCTGGCGCCCAGCGGCCGGCCCCCACCCCAGGCACACCACGCCGTCCCGTCCTTTTCCTTCCCGTCGATGTGACGATGGACGTGGGGGACGTGCCGCTGGCGGCCTGGCAGATCGAGGTCTGGGCGCCGGAGGCGCAGATCCAGCTCGTGGGGCTCGAGGGCGGCGAGCACGCGGCCTTCGCCGAGCCGCCCTACTACGACCCTGTCGCCAAGGAGCGCGGCCACGAGCGGCTGATCGTCGCGGCCTTCAGCACCAGCGACGACCTGCCGACCGGCTCGACCCGCGTCGCGCGGCTCCACCTCCACGTCGTGGGCGCCGCGAAGCCCGACCTCCAGGTCCGCCTCGACGTGGCCGCGACCCGCGACGGCAGCCCCATCCCGGCGGCCGTGAGCCTCGCCGCAGGAGGCAGCGAATGAGGCCCGAGACCCGCAAGCTCGTCGCCCGCCTCGCCGTCGCGGCCTGTGCGCTGGCCTTCGCCTACGTGGTCGTCAGGACCCTCAGCCTGCCCTCGCCCGTCTCGCGCCGCGCGCCCAGGCAGTTCGAGGTCGCCATCCTGCCGAAGGCCGCGCGGCTGCTGCCCGACACCGCCGCGCCGCCGGAGCCCGAGCCGCCCGGCGACGTCGCCGAGCCGCTGGCCGACGTGCTGCCCTACGTGCCCAGGATCCAGCCATTCGAGATCGTCCCCGTCCCGCCGCCCGTGCGGCCCTGGGAGGGCCACGTCCGGCCCGTCATCCCGGTCGAGCCGCCTGCCGTGCGGCCCATCGCGCCCGTGCCGGTCGAGCCGTTGCGGCCGCCGCGGCTCAGCCAGGGCGACGTCGTGCGGGCCATCCCGCCCCCGCGCACCCAGGGCGGCCCGCGGCGCCTGCTCGAGTGGGCCGCACCCGACGAGGAGCTGTGGGTCATCGCGCGCCGCCAGCGGCCCGCACGCCCGGCCGACGTCAGCCACAGCCCCGGCGAGGTGCTCGCCACCGTGCCCGCCGAGGCCCGCACCACACCCCTGCCGCTCAAGCGCACCGAGACCTTCGCCGGCATCAGCGGCTACATCGCGACGGTCACGGTCCGGCAGCGGTTCGTCAACCCCTACGAGGAGCCCATCGACGCGGTCTACCGCTTCCCGCTTCCGCACAACGCCGCGGTGCACGACTTCGTCATCACCATCGGGCGCCGGCGCATTCGCGGGGTGATCCGCGAGCGGGCCGAGGCCGAGCGCATCCACCGCGCGGCCCGCAGCCAGGGCCTCCGCAGCATCCTGCTCACCCAGGACGCGCCCAGCCTCTTCAGCCACCGCATCGCCAACCTCGCACCCAAGGACCCCCTCGACGTCGAGCTCCAGTACTTCCACACCCTCGCCTGCCGCGACGGCTGGTACGAGCTCCACTACCCGCTGGTCGTCCGGCCCTACGTCACCCGCCGGCCCGGCGAGACGCCCGAGCCCGAGGAGCCGCCCGACGAGCGCAGCGGCCGCGACATCGCGCTCAGCGTGGCCATCGACGCAGGACTCCCGCTCGAGGACATCGTCTCGCCCAGCCACGCCGTCGAGGTCCAGCGCCTGGCCGGCAAGCCCCACCAGGCGCGCGTCAAGCTCCGCACGGGCCGCACCATCGCCAACCGCGACTTCGTGCTCCGCTACCGCGTCGCCGGCGACGAGCTGCGCTCGGCCGCGCTCTTCCACCGCAGCAGGCTCAGCGGCTTCTTCACCCTCATGCTCCACCCGCCCGCCGACCAGGAGGCCCTGCCGCGCCAGCCGATCGAGCTCGTCTTCGTCGTGGACGCATCGGGCAGCATGCGGGGCGCGCCCCTGGCCAAGGCACGGCTCGCCGTCGAGCACGCGCTCGCGCGGCTGCGGCCCAGCGACACCTTCCAGATCATCCGCTTCGCCGACGAGGTCGAGCGGCTCGGGCAGCAGGCCGTGACGGCCACGGAGGCGAACGTCGCGCGCGCGGTGGCCTGGCTCGGCGGCCTCGAGGCCCACGGCGGCACCGAGCTCTACGAGGGCGTCAGGGCCGCTCTCGCCATGCCCGAGCCCAGGGCACGCCTCCGCTTCCTCGTGCTCCTGACCGACGGCTACATCACCCGCGACAGCGACGTGCTGAACGCCATCGCGCGGCGTGCGGGCGACGCGCGGGTGTTCAGCGTCGGGCTGGGCAAGGCGCCTTACCGCTACGTGCTCGAGCGTCTGGCGCAGCTCGGCCGCGGCGCCGTCGCCTACATCGGGCCGGGCGACGACCCCGCCGAGGCCATCGACGAGTTCGTCGCCCGCGTGACGCGGCCCGCGCTGACCCACATCGAGATCGACTGGGGCTCGCTGCGGGTCGCCGACGTCTACCCCAAGCGGCTGCCCGACGTCTACCACGGCCGGCCCGTCGTGCTGGTCGGGCGGTTCCGCGGCAAGGGCGAGACCACGATCCGGATCCGCGGCCGGCTGGCCGGGAAGCCGCGAGAGTTCCGCCTCCGCGTGGACCCCGACGGCCGCGGCCCCGCCCACACCGCACTCGCCCCCATGTGGGCGCGCGCACGCATCGCCGACCTCGCGCGCGAGCTCGCCACGGGCGCCACCCCCACCCGCACTGACGAGATCGCACGCCTCGCCCTCCACTTCAACCTGCTCACCCCCCTCACCCGCTTCATCGCCATCGACACCTTCGACCGCCCCAGGCGCAAGCGCCGTGCCACCGTCGTACCGCCCAACCTCGTGCCCCAGAGCCTCCACCTCAGCCCCACCGCCTACCGGCCGTGACCGCGCGACGCCGCTCCTCCCCCGCCCCGCGGGCGACAGCCGCGGCCGCCGCGGCGCGCTTGACCCTCCACCCGCCTTCTGCTACCCTCCCGCCAGCATGTCCCTCCCGAGGAGCGTCCCATGCGCATCCAGCGGATCGAGACCTTCACACGCGGCCGCCAGCTCTGCGTAGTGCGGATCACGGCCGACGACGGGGCCGAGGGCTGGGGGCAGATCGCGCCGTTCAACGCCAACCTCTCGGCGCTCGTCCTCCACCAGCAGGTGGCCCGCCATTTCCTCGGCGCCGACCCGAGCGACATCGCGGGCCTGACCGAGCGGGCCATCGAGCGCGAATACAAGTTTCCCTGGTCCTTCGTCTGCCGCGCGGCGGGCGGCATCGAGACGGCGCTGTGGGACCTGCGGGGCCGGCTCGAGGGGAAGAGCGTGTGCGAGCTGCTCGGCGGCACGCCGCGGCCCATCGCGGCCTACGGCTCGTCGATGCGCCGCGACATCCAGCCCGACGACGAGGCCGAGCGGCTGGCCCGCCTGCGCGACGAGCGGGGCTACGGCGCCTTCAAGATCCGCATCGGCAGCGTCTGCGGCCACGACCGCGACCAGTGGCCCGGCCGCACCGAGGCCCTCGTGCCGACGGTCCGGGAGGCCGTCGGTGACGACGTCCGGCTGCTGGTCGATGGCAATAGCTGCTACACGCCCGCGAAGGCCATCGAGGTGGGCAGGATGCTCGAGGACAACGCAGTGTGCCACTTCGAGGAGCCCTGCCCGTACTGGGAGCTCGAGTGGACGGCCGAGGTGGCCGCGGCGCTCGACCTCGACGTGGCCGGCGGCGAGCAGGACAACTGCCTGGCTCAATGGCGGCGGATGATCGCCATGGACGCCGTGGACGTCGTGCAGCCCGACATCTGCTACATCGGCGGCATCGGCCGTGCGCGCCGCGTCGCCGAGATGGCCGCCGCTGCGGGCAAGGCGTGCGTGCCCCATTCGGCCAACCACTCGATGGTCACCGTCTTCACCCTTCACCTGCTCGGTGCCATCCCGAACGCCGGCCCGTACCTCGAGTTCAGCATCGAGGACAACGCCTGGACCCGCGGCCTCTACGACCCGCCGCTCGAGGTGATCGATGGCCAGGTCGCCATTCCCGAAGGGCCGGGCTGGGGCGTGACCCTCTCGCAGGAGTGGCTCGACGGCGCCGAGAAGCGGCTGAGCAAGACCGAATAGGACCTATCGGACCTATCCGTCCTATCGACGCGCGGAGACCGACGATGCCCGACCTGAAGCTGCTCTGGGGCGACTTCCACACCCACCTGACCGACTTCGACGGCGGCGATGCGCTCCTCGCCGACGCACGCGAGAATATCGACTTCTGCGCCGTGCTGTGCTATCCCTTCGTGTGGGAAGTGAAGAAGGGCCTGCGGGTCGAGAGCGTGCGCAACCGCCCCGAGTTCCAGGGCTGGTGGGAGCGCCTGCGCGACCTGTGCCGACGCCACCACGCCCCAGGCGAGCTCGTCACCTTCCTCGGATACGAGTGGCACGGCAACCGCACCCACTACGGCGACCACAACGTCATCTACTTCGACGAGGACAACCCACTCGACGACGCCTGGGCGCTCGAAGAGCGCTACGCCCACCTCCGCCAGACCCGGGCCTTCGCCATCCCCCACCACACCGGCTACTTCCCGAACCGCCGCGGGAAGGACTGGAGCGTCTGGGACGCCGAGCTCTCGCCGGTGATGGAGATCTGCTCGATCCACGGCTCGTCGGAGGGTCCGCTGGCGCCGGTCGATATGGTGTCGAACGCCAGCATGGGCCCGCGGGCGTCGGGCGGCACGTTCCAGGACGCGCTGGCGCGGGGCCATCGCATCGGGGTCATCGCGTCGAACGACTACGTGGGCCTCCAGGGCCGCTGGGGCATCGGCCGCGCCGCCGTCTGGGCCGAGGCCTGCACCCGCGAGGCGATCTGGGAGGCCATCGCGGCCCGCCGTACCTACGGCGTCACCGGCGACCGCATCGAGCTCGACTTCCGCATCCACGGCCAGCCCATGGGCTCGGTCCTCCAGGCCGCCGGCACCGTCGACGCCGAGGTCGAGGCCGTCGGCTCCTGCGCCATCGACCGCATCGAGCTGCTCCACAACAACCGCGTCGTCCGCACCTATGCCCACCCCCAGACCCGCCTCCCTCTCCCCCCGGGAGAGGGCTCGGGTGAGGGGTCTTCGAGCAGGGGCAGCCGCTACAAGCTCCGCGTCGAGGCGGGCTGGGGCCCGGCCGACCGCTACGGCTTCGAGGCCAGGGACATCCCGTGGGACCTGCGGCTCGACGTCGCGGGCGGGCGGGTGGTCGGCGTCGAGCGCTGCTTCAACCGCCCCGGCCAGCACATCGTGTCCACCGACGGCGGCCACGTGGCCTGGCATCTGCTCACCAGGGGCCGCCGGAGCCAGAGCCCTGGCGGCATGACCCAGGCCGTCGTCGTCGAGGTCGAGGGCAGCCCCGGCACGCGGCTCCGCCTGGCCGTGGACGACGTGACGACCGACGGGCTGCCGCGCGAGCTGACCGTCGGCGACCTGCTCGGCGGCCACTGCCTCGTGCCGCTCACCCAGGAGAGCGAGCAGCGCGTGCTCGACACCTTCGGCCTCACCGTCGAGGCGATGGTCAACCCCGATCCCATCTTCCACAACGCCCGTAAGGTCAAGCTCCACCAGGCGATCCCCGAGGCCGGCTACACGGCCTCCGCGACGTTCGGCGGCCTCGAGCTGCTCCCTGGCCGCAACGCCTTCTACGCCCGCGTCAGCCAGCTCAACGGCCAGCTCGCCTGGTCGAGCCCCATCTGGGTCGATGCCGCGCCCTGAGCCCGTGCGCAGCACGGGCGGCCCTCGGTTGCGGGTTCCAGGTTCCAGGTTGCGGGTTCCGGGTTTCAGGTTCCGGGTTTCGGAGGGGAGAAGACGCTGCGTCCTCGGTGACTGGCACCCGGAACCCGGCACCCGGAACCTCGAACCCGCCCGCGGTGCCGGGAGGACTCACAGGAGAGTCCTCCCGGCCCCCTGCGGCGGCGGGGCAAGTCGAATCCGAATTGTCAAAGAGCGCGTGCGGCGACGGGCCGGTCATGAGGGTGGTGAGCCCACTGGGTCCTTCGTCGCCTCCGAGCGTCGCTCGTACAAGGAGCCGGGCCTCCCAAGGCCGGCAGGAGATCCTTCTCCTCCACCCTTATGGGACATAGTCCCCCGGCAAGTTACCGTCGCCGCCGGACCTATGGCGCCACGAGGCGATGCAAGCATTGGTGTGCAGGAGACATCAGGCGTGGAGCGGCGGCACAAGTGTTTTTCGAGACTCGCTCCGGCCCCGCTCCGTACACGCTCGAGAGCACACACACGACCCGTCAGCGAAGGCCCAC
>CBFDBL010000375.1:0-6522 GCA_965603035.1 uncultured bacterium | reverse complement strand
CGACGACCCGGCCTCACCCCGCAACCCCCACTACCGCAAGCAGCTCCACGGCTGGGCGCTCGACCCCAAGCGCCACTACCGTGGGCAGCTCTGCATCGGCGAGTATTACAACGTCAGCGGCTACAAGTGCCTCCCCATCTGCTTCATGCACACCATGGCCAACGACATCCCCTTCTACCACAAGGTCGGCGCACGCCACTTCCACTACATGCACGTCGTCACCCGCAACCTGGGCAACAAGGCGCTGACCAACTACCAGATGGCACGCCAGCTCTGGGACGTGGAAACCGATTGTGAGGCGCTCTGGGCCGACTACTTCGCCCGCCGCTACGGCCCCGCTGCCGCCACGATGCGCCAGTTCTACGAGTCGCTCGAGACGATGCTCTGCAACGTCAGCGAGTTGAAGTACGGCCTCGCCCGCCGGCTGAACGCCGGGTCGAAGACGCTGTTCCCGAACTCGATCCTGCGCATGCGCCGCACCGAGGACGTGACGTGCACGGGCCCGACTCTCGAGGAGATCGTGGGCCACGCGAGGACCTGCCGCGGGCTGTTCACCCAGGCGCGCACAGGGGTGCTGGCGGGGGTGGATGTGCCGGGCGACCCACTCGACCGCATCGCTGGCCGGATCATGGGCGAAGAGCCGCCCTTCACCTACGGCGAGCGCACCGTGCTCTACTACTGGGAGTGCGCCCAGGCCTACCAACTCGCACGCGCGGGCAACAAGGACGAGGCACGGAAGCATCATGCCGAGGCGAAACGCCTCGCCGACCTGCTCAAGGCCGACACGGCGTCGGTCAAGCACTCCTCCGCCCACGCCAATGACCGCAACGCCCTGACCGCCTCGCGCGCCTCCGGCGCCCTCAGCCACCTCGCCAAGCTGCTCGACACCGCCAAGCCCAAGCAGCAATAGCTGGGAAGCCCGAAGGGCGACAGCATGTGGCCACGGGCGTCAGCCCGTGGATCAACGCGCCAACCCGACCAGCCCCCGCAAGGGGCGGCAGGAACCCACGACGCCAGCTTCTGTCGCCCCCTGCGAGGGCTGGCCCGTTCCCACCCCGCGGATCCACGGGCTGACGCCCGTGGCTACACGCTGCCGCCCCTCGTGGGGCTGGCCTGAGAGCGACCCCACGGCCTGACAGCGAAGGAAGGCACGCCGCATCGGCCCGGCCCTCACCGGCCCATGGGCTGGCAAGGTCACCACCGGAACAGACTGAGCACGCCGTGGGCGATCAGGCGGCCGACGACGACGTAGGCGTTGCCCCAGGCGCCCTCGCGGAAGAAGCGGACTGGCGCGTTGGGGTCGCCGATGAAGGGCCGCAGCACCCACCCCATCTGGATCCCGACGAACGCGTAGAGCACGAACCAGGCGTAGAGCATCCACCGATGCCGCCGGTCCCTGCGGATGAGCGGGCGGTAGTAGCGGCGCAGGACCGTCTGCGCCGCCAGGCTCGCGGTGCCGAACAGGATGCCGTTGAAGAGCACCGCCCACAGGTAGTCGCCGCTCGAGAGATAGAAAACGCCCACGGTCGGCGCCAGCGCGGCCAGCACCAGCGTCACGCACGCCTGCGCACCCACGATCGCCTGGAGCGCCTGCCCGAAGTCGTCCCGCAGACCCGCCACCGTGTTGATGATGAAGAAGCTCGGCAGGCAGAGCACGAACGTCGCGAGCAGCAGCAGCGGCACCTTGAGGCCCGCGTAGAGCATCTGGTGCCACCGCCCAGGCGCCAGCGCCGAGAAACTGCCCATCACCGCACCATACACCAGCCCGCCCGTCACGACGAACGCGACGAGCCACCGGAGCCGGCCCGCCAGCGGCGCATCGAGGGCGAAGCGGCCCTGGCCGCGCAGGAACTCGTCGACCGTGCGCAGGAATGCCCGCATCATCCACCGAGCAGCTTGCCGAGGTTCTGGAAGAAGTCGATGAAGATGTTCGCCTCGCGGCCCCGGAACAGCACGAAGCCCTGCTTGGCCAACCCGGGGTCGCCGATGAAGGGCCGGAGGATCCAGCCCATCTGCGCGCCGACCACCGCGTAGATGACGATCCAGATTCGGAACACGGTCCGCGCCCGCATCGGCCGCGGCGGCGGTGGCCACGGCATCAGCTTCGGGGCCGGCTCGCCCTGCGGCTCCGCCCCCTCCGCCTCGTCGCCGGCCGCGCCTGTCGGGCTCACCACCTTCGCCGGCGCGGCCTCCTCGGCCTGCGCCGCCTCGAGCCGACGCAGCACGCTGAGCAGGAACCCCAGGCCGATCATCCCCGCAACCGCGAAGAAGACGACGTTGAGCAGCTTCATGAAATGGTAGCTCGTCGTGCTGACCGTGAAGAACGCCGTGATCGGCCCGAACGACGCGAGCACCGCCATGTTCACCGCGATCGCAGCCACCAGCAGACGCAACGTGTCCACAGGCCCCAGCCGCACCCCCAACAGCGCGCTGAAGACGTAGAGCGACGGGAACGTGACGATGAGCGTGAAGCAGAAGAGCGCCGGCACCTTGAGGGTCGTCGCCAGGAGTTGGAGCCACCTCTCCGTGCCCGCGTGGTTCGCCACGGCGAAGAGGCCCATGCACACGCCGTAGACCAGGCCGAGGGCGATCGACGTCCACATGAAGGCCTCGAGCCGCAGGTGGCCCGTCCCCTCGCCCAGCGCCTCCTCGGTCGTCTTCCGTCCGCGCAGCAGCTCGTCGAGCTCTCTCAGCCACGCCAGCATGCCTGTGCCCTCCAGCAGCGCGCCCTGTCAGGCGGACCGTCGGTGCCTCGTGGGTCGTGCACGGGGAATCGCCGCCCTGCCGCGCAGGGCCGGACGATCTGTCGCGGGGATGCCCTATTCTAGGCTCCCGGCGCCGTCGGATCAAGCGATTCCCAACATTGCTGTAGTCGCAGACGCCGCCACGATGCTGCAAGACCCGCGACGGCAGCGGGCTTGACAGCCGTCGCGCACCGGCTAGACTGCTGCCTGTTGCGGGAAGACGCGCCCAAGCTCCGCTTGAGCGTGGCAGCCCTGAATACAGCACCAAAGCGTGGGTGCCACGCTCAAACTTGTTTGGGCGTGCGGAGTCGCGGGCCTCCCGCAACAGGGAATAGACTGCTGCCTGGCTCGACCGGATGTGAGGGAACGCGATGCTGCGAGTGTGCTGGTGTGTGGCCTGGGCCCTGCTCGCCGCAGGGCCGCGCTTCGCGGTCGGTGGTGAGGCGCCGAACCTGCTCGCCAACGGCGGCTTCGAGCGCGGCACCGACGGCTGGCAGCCCGACGCGTCGCTGAAGCGGCACGGCGCCTTCACGGCCGGGGCGGACGCGAAGCGCGGCGGGAAGGTGGGCGTGCTCGAGAACCGCAGCACCGAGCATCTCGTCGCCGTATCGCAGACGCTCCCCGCGTCGCGCGGCAAGCTCTACGTGCTCACCGGCTGGTCGCGCTCGACGAAGCTCGGCTCGGGCGCCGGCGTCGCCGTCCTCGCGCTCGACGCCCAGGGCCGCGTCCTCCAGCGCCGCTGGCTCCATCAGATCCCCGAGTGGGGCATCGGCTCCTGGCGCGAGTTCCGCGGCCAGTACCGGCCGCCGAAGGGCGCGACCCAGCTCCGCATCGCGCTCTCGGTCTACAAGCACGGCACCGTGTGGCTCGACGACCTGACGCTGGCCGCCCAGGATCCGCCGAAGCGTGTCGATCCCTGGGGCCAGCGCCTCACCGACTTTGGCATCGCGGTCCGCCGCATCCCGACGCAACGGCCCGTCTACCACCTCGACGTCGCCGATCTCGACGCGGACGGCAAGCCCGAGCTGCTGCTCGGCGACATCGACGGCATCCTGCGCGCCCAGGCGCTCGACGGCCGCGTGCTGTGGCAGCGCGACCTCGGCGGCCTGGCGCTCGACATCGCGCACGGCGACCTCGACGGCGACCGCAGGCCCGAGATCGCGGTCGCCACGGCCGACGTCGAGGGTGCGCTGCGTGTGCTCCACGCCGACGGCTCGCCGCTGTGGCGGCACGTCACCGAGGGCGCCGTCTTCGGCCACGTCGCGGTTGGCGGACCCGCGGGCGAAGTCTACGCGACCCAGGACAACCAGCTCGTGGCGTTCCGCAGCGACGGGGCGGTGCTGTGGCAGCGCGACTTCAGCGGCCCGCGGATGCGCGGCGTCGCCATCGGCGACCTCGCGGGCGACTCCGCGCCCGAGGTCGCGGTCGCGCTCCGCGCGCAGACGCTCTTCGCCGCCGCCTTCGACGCGAAGGGCGTGCGACGGTGGCTCTTCCAGCGGGCCGGCCTCTCGCGCCTGACGGGCGAGGACATCGCCATCGGCGACCTCGACGGCGACGGGCGCAACGAGGTGGTCATGGCCTCCGACCAGGGCCGCGTCGCCTGCATCGCCGACGGGACGCTCCGCTGGCTGGCCACGCGCGAGCGGCCGAAGCTGCGGCCAAGGCACCGCGACGCCACGGCCCACCTCGGCTCGACGATCTGCCAGATCGCCGTCGCCGACTTCGCGCCCGACCGCCCCGGCCTCGAGACCCTCGTCGCGCTGATCGACGCCGTCTGGCTGCTCGATCGCGACGGCAAGCTCCTCTGGGAGAGCCCCAGCGGCATCCTGCTCCTCGACCTGGTGCCCGGCCCTGGGGGTGCGCTCTACGCACCGTCGAGCGGCTTCCGCGACCCCTCCGTCTACGAGCTGCGCGTCGTCCGCGGCAAAGGCAATCCGCTCGCCGAGCAGCGCATCCCGAACCCGATCTACGAGACGCTGGAGCGAACGTATGGCCAACTGGTCAAGGCCCCGCCGCACGAGGCGCCGAAGGGCAAGTTCCACGTCATCTTCGCCAACCTGCCCTGGGTCTCGGCCCGCCCCGACGCGCTCGACCACCTGCGCCGCTGCCACGAGACGCTGAAGACGAAGGAGAACGACCGCCTCGAGTTCGTCTTCATGCTCTGGCCGAAGGACCTGCCGGTCGAGCTGCACCGCGGCCAGATGACCGAGCCCGAGGAGATCCTGGAGGTCGTCCGCTTCCTCGAGAAGCTCGGCCGCCCCTTCCTCTTCTTCATCGACCACGGCTGCGCGCCCAACCTGTCGCTCAAGACGATCGAGCGGACGCTCGAGCTCGCGCCGAGGACCTGCCGCGGCTTCTACGTCGCCGAGAACACCGCCCGCTACCCCGACCGCAAGTGGGACGCCTTCGTCGCCTGGGCGATGAAGGTCATGGACCTGTGCCTCGCCCACGGCGGCAGGAAGATGATCTTCAAGGAGATGTTCGACGCCTGGGCCATGCTGCCCGCCGATCCGCGGGTGCGCGCGACCCTGCTCCAGCCGAAGTACCGCGACACCGTCGTCGCCATGTACGCGACGAACAACCCCCACGCGCCCGAGCTCCAGATCGGCGGGATGTGCGGCCTGAAGCACGCGGGCCTCGTCGGCGACTGGGGCATCTCGACCCAGTACTGGAACTGGAGCTGGGCCGAGCAGACCCTCAGCGAGCACTACCCGAACCTCTGCCCCGCCGACGTCGTGATGCGGATGGAGCTGCTGGCCGGCTGCCTCGGCGGCCGCTGGTTCCACATCGAGGGCGGCCAGGAATACCTGCTGCGCGGCCAGGGCACCCTCGACCCGCGGGCGAAACGCCATCGCGACCTCGTCTACGAGCTGATCCGCAAGGGCCTGCTCGCACCCGTCGCCGACGCCGACAACCTGAGCTTCTCGCCGCTCGTCGTCGCCCGCTCGGGTCTGCCCTCCATCGAGCAGTTCCGCAAGGAGGGCCGCCGCCTCGGCACCCCGCACGCCCGGCCCCACGACCATCCCATCAACAGCGGCCTCTTCCGCGTCACCGTCTCAGGCCAGTCGGTCGAGGACGACTATCTGCCGGCCATCGCCTACGGCGTCCGCCGCTGCTGCGACACCATGACGCCGCCGACCCCCTACGGCATTGTGCGCATCGTCCCTGCCTGCCCTGACGGGTGGGCCTTCTGGCGCGGCAAGCCGCTCCTCGTCACCGATGGTCACCGCATTCACGAGGGGCCGAGGCCCCACAAGGGCCCGCTCGCCACACCGCAGCGCGTGCGCGCCAGGCTCCAGCAAGCGGCAGAGGCCCTGCCCTTCCGTGCCGATGGCGTCTGCCTCTGCGTCCATCGCGTCGGCGAGGCCTGGCGTGTGTGGCTCATCGATCCGGGCTACTTGTGCCCGACGGGCGTGGAGACCACGCTCGAAATCCGGCTCCCCGGCGCGCGCGTCGCGGTGCGGGACCTGCTAACAGGCGAGGCCCTGGCCGCACCGGACAAGCGGCTGCCCCTGCGCGTGCCGGCCGGCGCCTTCCGCGTCGTCGAGATCCGCGCCGGCCTGTAGGCGGGGTGTCCCCACCCCGCAAGACGTCATGGGGGGCACGTCCGCGTGCCCGTTCGTCAGGGGGCCTTTTTCTCGCGGGATGAGGACATCCCGCCTACAGACGGCGGTTGGTGAGCAGATCCTCCTCGACGCCCGTCATCCCTGCCTGTGCGTGCCGCACGCAGACAGGTCGACGAGGTCGCTCCTGATGCCCGATGGCAGCGTGAACCCGT
>CBFDBL010000374.1:0-6527 GCA_965603035.1 uncultured bacterium | reverse complement strand
TCGGGGTCGCGCGCGCTGTCGCGGACCAGGCCGTCGGCGGTGCCGTAGGGCTTCACCAGCGCCCCGTCGGGCCCGCGCAGGCGGCCCACCTTGCCGTGCCCCGACCAGAAGGCGTCGGGCCGGATCAGCGCCTCGGCGGCGCGGCGCATCGAGGCTGGGATGCGCTCGTCGCCGCGGCGGGCCTGGTAGCCACTGAGGGCCTCGAGTGCGAGGCCGGCCGCGACGGCCTGGCTCCCGTAGAGGCCGCGGGGGCTGCGGCGTTGGGCCTCGAGCAGCTTGCCGACGTAGGCCTCGAGCGCGGCCTCGTAGACCGGGGCGTCGTCGGGCACCAGCTCGGCCGCGACGTCGGCGGCGCAGCACAGGTTGACGGCGGCGAGTGCCGCGGCCAGGGGCGATGCCCCCGGGTCGTCGGCGTGGCGGGCCGCGAACGTGGCGTTCTCGAGAGCCCCCTCCAGGATGGCGCGGTCGCCCGTCAGCAGGAAGGTGAGCCACGCGCCCGCGTACCAGCTCGCCTCGGCGCTCAGCCCGGGCACGTGGTGAGCGGTGGGGCCGAGCGCTGGGCTGTGGCAGGCCCCCGTCCACGCGGGGTCGCCGCCCTCGATGTTGTGGAACGTGCCGACGTCGGCGAGGTGCAGCGCCCCCACCCGCGCGTCGGTCAGCAGCGCGGGGGTGCCGCGGCGCAGGAACTCCCGCGCGAGGGCGTAGACGGGGTCGTAGCGGTGGCACAGGAACGCGCCGTGCAGGTCGTAGAGGTAGGCGCGGGTCCCCTTCTCCGGCACGGGGTGGACGCTCTTGGCGAACGAGAGCCTGCCCGCCTGGGGGTCGCTGTCGGTGACGACCAGCGGCTCGACGCGGCCCGCGCCGACGCCGCGTCGCGAGGCGACCACCATGGCCATCCCGTTCGGGTTCTCCACGCGCAGCAGGCCGGGCGAGCGGACGGTGGCCTGGTTGGCGCTCTCGATGACGAAGTCGAGGACGCGGCACCGCCGGGTGCCCTGCGCGCCGTCGTCCCACACCCCGTAGGCGCCCGTGGTCTCGCGCAGCGACGCGAAGGCGCGGGAGTCGCGGGCGAAGAGCCGATCGTGGTCGGTGTCGCCCAGCGGCGCCAGCGCCACGGCGCCCGACGCCGCGTACCACCGGCCCCGGTACGGCTCCTTGTCGTCGGGGGCCGCGCACGCGGTCAGCGGATAGTCGAACAGCCCGCACAGGTCGAGCACGGGCGGCCGGGGCGCGGCGTGGAACACCAGGAGCACGTCGTGGGTCTTCGCGCGCCCGGCCAGCAGCCCCTCGACAGGCCCCGCCTCGGCCGGGAACAGCCCGACCTCGAGGCTGCCGCCGGCCGCGACCCGCAGCGCCTTGGGGTTGCTCTCGCGCAGGCGGCGCACCACGGCCACGGCGCCCTGCGTGGTGTCGCCCAGGGCCACCGCGCCCGCCGCCGTGTGCCCCGTCGCCAGCTCCTTGTCGCCGTGGGTCACGCGGTAGTAGGTCAGCAGGCCGCGGCGGCTGGCGAACTGCACGAGCCGCGCCTCGTCGTTCTCCGCGAGCAGCTCGCCGCGGTGGGTCGTCCCCGTGCGGCGGTCGCCGGCAAGCACGAAGCTCTGGAGGCCCCGCAGCCGCAGGGGCACCCGCAGGCTCAGGTCGTTGAGCAGCAGCGGATGGGTCTCCAGCCCCCGCGACAGCGGCATCCGCTCGCGGTTCGCGACGGTGAGCTGGAGCCGCGCCCACGGCTTGCCCGCGTAGAAGTGCAGCCGCGCGACGTAGGCGCACAGAGTCGAGCCGTCGGGCGCCTGGAACTTGCCGGCCGCGCGCACCACCGAGCGCACCGGCCCCCGCAGCTCCACCGACACCTCCGACGCCCCGAGCCCCGAGCAATAGGTCTGCGGCTTCGCCGCGGCGCGGCGATACTCCACCTCGATGTGCTGGCCAGGGACGCGGTTGAGGTGCAGGAACGCGCCCTCGCACCACCCGTGCCCCAGCACGTTGTGCTTGCCCTCGGGGTCCAGCGACGCGCCCACCACGTGCAGGCCGGCCACCTCCTTGCGCGTCCCGGCCTCCAGCACGCGGAAGCCCCGGGCGCGGAACCACCGCGCCCCGTGCGCGTGGCGTGCCAGGTAGACGCGATCGGTGGCCTTGAGCTGCACCGCCGTCGCGTGCCCCGGGCTCTTGAGCGACGCCGTCTCCTCGCTCGGCACGAGCACGAGCCCCGCGAGCTGGCTCCTCGACGGCCCCACCAGCGGGCGGTCCTGGCCGCGCACCATCACGTGGTCGAGCACGTTGAAGCCCTGCTTGCGCACCTTCATCACCGTGTTGCCGGTGGACAGGGTGACGTGGGTCTCGTCCTCCTCGACGAGCAGCGCCTTGGCGATCTGCCTGGCGCGGTGGACGCCCGTGCCGTACTCGAGGACATAGGTCGCCGGCGCCGTCGCCTTCACCGTCGCCTGGAAGTCCAGCAGCGTCCACTTCAGCCCCCCGCCGGCCGGCCAGCGGCCCAGGACGGCGACCTGGAGCGGCACCTCGGCGCCGCTGGGGTCGAGCAGCCGCAGCTCGTGAGGGGAGGAGAGCGCCCCGCGCGGCCACGGCACCCCCGCGGTCACGGGCGCCGCCTCGAGGTCGACCCCGGACGTGTTGCGCACGATGAGCCGCAGCTTGCCCGAGCCGGCCGACGCGCAGGCAGCGATGGCCACGACGAGCGCCAGGGTGATGAGCAGGCGTGCTTTCACGGTTTCCCCCGTTCGAGCGATGTGGAAGGCGTCGTGTGGAAGACGAAGCCGGGCGCCCGCGCCGCCCTCTCCTCAGTGCTGGCCGCGGCCGTCGCGGCCCAGGTGGCGGCAGGCGACCTCCTTGAACGCCGCGCCCCCGCGCAGCACATCCAGCGACAGCGCCCCCCCGT
Source organism: uncultured bacterium (assembly GCA_965603035.1). Classification (GTDB taxonomy): domain Bacteria; phylum Planctomycetota; class PUPC01; order DSUN01; family DSUN01; genus CAZDNN01. Next base: position 3,637 of record CBFDBL010000374.1, on the reverse strand, counting down.
GCCGACGGTCGTCGCGCACCAGGCACAGGAGCGCGCCATCGAGCTCGGCCCGCAGCTCCGAGCCGATGGCCACGATGCGGAGATCATACCACCGTCCGGGCTCCAGCGCCACCTTCTGTCCCCCGCCGCCGGCCTCGGGGCTGGATGCCCCGCGCACGGCGAATCGCGCCAGCTCGCCGCCCCCGCGGCCCCGCGGGTGGCGCTCGAGCGTCAGCGCGCAGTCCTCGCGCCGGCTGCCCACCGTCAGCCCGTAGCGCTCGCCCGCGCCCGACAGGCGGAACGACACGCGCACCACCGCCCCGGCCCGCAGGGGCCGCAGCTTGAGCCGCAGCTCGAAGTCCTCGTAGTCGGCGCCGTCGAGCACCAGGTTGCCGCCGAACCCGGTGGTGAGCGCCCCCTGCTCGACGCGCCAGTTGCCGTGCTCGGCGCGCCAGGGGGCGAGGGTCGTGCCGTTGGTGAGGCTGTGCCACGGCGCCCGCGCGAGCTGGTGGCGCTTGTGCAGGCGCACCCGCAGCCGCTCGAGCTCGTCGCCGACCCACTGCTCGGCCACGACGGCCGCGACCCGCAGCCTGGTGACGTGCACCGCGCGGTCGGGCTCGGCCCCGAGCCCGAGGAGCAGGACGGGCGGGAGCTTGGGGGCCTCGTCGGTCCAGGCCGCGAGGTCCTTGCCGTCGAGGGTCGCGGCGATGCGGCGCGCCCTGACGCCGAAGGCCAGCTTGTGGGGCTGGTCCACGCGGAAGGAGGCGGGCCCGTGCGCCACGTCGCGCCGCTGGAGGCGCAGGGCGGCCTGGAGCCCGACGCGCTCGGGCAGCGCGAGGCTGTAGTGGGGGCGCGCGTCGGCCGCCTCGGTCAGGAAGAGGCCCCACTGGCCCGGCGGCCCCGTGGCGTCGGCGAGCTCCACGGTCGCCTGGACGTCGCGCTCGGCGGGCGCGCGCCACACGGCGCGGGCGCCCCTGAGCGTCAGGCGGCCGGCGCCGAGGGTCCAGTCGGCGCCGCGGAGGTCCCAGTCGGCCAGTTGCGCGGGGTCTCGCAGGTCGTAGACGACCTCGACTCGCCGGCCCTTCTCGAGCAGGCGGGCGTCGCCGTGGAAGAGGTCGGTGGCGTCGAGCGTGGCGAGGCGGATGTCGAGCGCGAGCTCGTCGAGCTGGGCGCGGTGGCGCGCGAACGAGCGCGTGGCGGCGCACTTGCCCTGGTAGGCCCTCAGCGCCTGCTCGGCCTCGTCCCACTGCTCGGCCTCGCGCAGCGCGCGGACGCGCGCCAGCAGGGCGTCGGCCTCGGCCTCGACGGCGTCGGCCCGGCGCCGCTCGACCAGCGCGAGGTGGCGCGCCGCGTCGGCCCCCGCGGCCGCCGCCTTGCCGAGGGCTCGCCTCGCGTCCTCGAGACGCCCCTCAGCCAGCTCGAACAGGCCGGCGGCCAGCGATGCCGCGGGCTCCTCGCCCGGCGCCCCGCGCCGGGCCAGTGCGAGCAACTCGGCGGTCCGCAGCTCCCGCAGCGGCTTCCTGCACACGAGGCCCGAGGCGCGCACGTGGATGACGCCGGCGGCGTACCGCACGAAGCTGCCGCGGATGCCGCCCACCGAGAACTTGTCCTTCGGCCGCAGCGCCTGCGCCCCGCGCTCGGCCGCCTCCCACACCGAGGCCACGACCGCCAGGTCGGCCCCGTCGGCCTCCAGCGCGGGCCGCACGGGCGCCATGGCGGGATCCTCGATGGCCCTGGCGAGCTCGGCGCGCACGGCCGCTAGCCGGCGGGCCTGGAGCATGGGCGCCCACTTCAGCCGCAGGGCGAGGTAGGCGTCCTCGGCGCGGCTGCGGGCCTCGCGCAGGGCCTCGGCGTGCCTGGTCTCCAGGATGCGGAGCTCGTGCTTCGCCCGCGCCGCCAGCTTGGGGACGCCGAAGGCGACGATCCTCTCGTAGAGGCCGATGGCCCCCGGGTAGTCGCCCGCCTTGGCGAGGGCGCACGCCTGCGAGCGCAGCTCGCGCTCGGTCTTGAGCGCCTGCGAGAGGATGAAGCCGCGCTCCTCGCTCACCTGGTCGAGCAGCTCGCGGTGCTCGGCGCCGAACGTGTCGAGGCGCTCGACGGCCTCGGCGAAGCGCAGCTCGGCCGCCAGGCGCTTGGCGTCGTGGCAGACCTCGCGGAACGCGGCGTCGGCCTCGGTGTGCTGGCTCTGCTCGACCCGCTGCGCCTCGGCCAGTGCCTCGGCGGCGGTCGGCGTGCCCGGGTAGCTCTCGGCGAGGGCGCGGAAGCGCGCGGCCACCGCGGCCGGGGTGTCGGCGTGGGCCTGGGCCCAGCGGCGGAGCCGGTCGAGCTCGGCCGCGGGGTCGTCGGGCGGCTTCGGGGTCGCGGCGCGCGGGGGCCTGGGCTTCGGCGCTGGCTGCGGGCGGCCGGCGTAGGCGTTGCGCGGTTGGGGCCTGGTCCGCTCGACGACGGGCTGCTCCTCGGTGGCGCTGGCGAGCGAGCTGTAGAGCAGCCACAGCCCGGCGCAGAGGACGAAGATGGCCGTGGTGGCGAAGATGGGCACGACGGGCGAGCGCTTGCGGCGCCGGCGCGAGCGGCGCAGGACGGTGGAGGTCCCGCGGTTGGCGGCCCGCGCGGCGCGGAGGGGCGCGCGGCCGTTGAGCAGGCGTTGGATGTCCTCGAGCAGCTCGGTGGGCGACTGGTAGCGCCGGGCCGGCTGCTTGGCGAGCATCTTCATCAGCACCGCGCAGAAGCCGTCGGTAAGCTCGGGCGCCGCGGCCTTCGGCCAGGCCGGCTTCTCGAACAGGTGCTTGGTGATGATGGCCGTGGCGTTGGGCCCCGTGAAGGGCGGGGAGCCGACGACGGCGTGGTAGAGGGTGGCGCCGAGCGAGTAGATGTCGCTGCGGGTGTCGATGCCGTCCTTGCCGCGCGCCTGCTCGGGGCTCATGTAGAGGGGGGTGCCGATGGGGCCGGCATGCTGGGTGACGGCGGCGTCGCTCGTCCGCTTGGCGAGGCCGAGGTCGGCCAGCTTCGCCGTGCCGTTGCGGGTCAGCAGGATGTTGTCGGGCTTGATGTCGCGGTGGATGATGTGGTGGGCGTTCGCGTGCTCGAGCGCCAGGGCCACCTGGCGGGCCACGTGCAGGGCCTCGGTCTGCGACAGGCGCCCCACGCGGCGGAGGCAGGCCTTCAGCGACTCGCCCTCCACCAGCTCCATCGCGAAGTAGTAGAGGCCCTCGGCCTCCCCGACGTCGATGCCCTGGACGATGTGGGGGTGGTTGAGCCGCGCCGCCGACCGGGCCTCGCGCAGGAACCGCTCGATGAACGACCGGTCGCGCGCCAGGCGGCGCGGCAGCACCTTGAGGGCCACCAGCCGGTCCATCGACAACTGGCGCGCCTTGTAGACCACGCCCATGCCGCCCACGCCGAGCTTCGCCACGATCTCGAAGTTCCCCAGCCGCTTCCTGCGCCGGATGGGCGTCGGCGGCTCCAGGCCGGCGCGGGCCCGCGCCGGCGTCCCCGGCCCGCCGCCCGGGGCGGCAGCCCGGCGCGCGGCGTTGGGCCGTTGCTCCCAGACGGCCCGGAGTCCGAAAGCAGTCTGAGCTTCGCCGCAAACAATCGCAACAAACGCTCGATCGAAATCGACATCGATTCCCATGAGTGTTGCAGCACATACCTCGACCTC
>CBFDBL010000373.1:0-6535 GCA_965603035.1 uncultured bacterium | reverse complement strand
GCGCGCCGGGTTCTCACGGGGAACGGCAGGAGGCCGTCGGCGCCGCGGGCAGTGGGCTCGAGGAAGACGGCGACGCCGCCCCGCTCGACGGCCTGGAGCGCTTGCCTGACCTGCTTGCGAAGTGCAGGTGGGAAGGCATCGGCGGCGACGAAGATCGGGAGGGCTGCCTTCCCGTCGGTCGCGGGGGCCTCGCAGCGGATGCCCCTGGCCTTGCAGAAGCGCCCGAGCCGCCCCTGCGGGTCGATCGCGGCGATCTCGCGCGCCGTCGGCCTCAGTGCCTCGTCGCCGACGACGAGGATGGGCAGGCGGCCCTCGGCCCGGACCGCGTCGCCGTCGCGAAGCTGCGCCGTGACGACGTAGCGGCCGGGCGCCGTCGGCAGCGTGGCGCGTTTCGCCACGAGGCGCGTCACGCCCGCGCCGATGTTGACGCGATCTTCGTGCGCCCAGATATCTTGGCCCGCCTCCGATGCGACGCGCACGACGAGGCTGCCGCCGGCGTGCGGCAGGTCGCTGGCCGCGGTGACCGTCAGCTCGGCCTCCTGGCCCGCGAAGGCGTTCCTGGGACGTGCGCGGACGGCGAGGATGAGCGGGGCGTTGGCCTCGGCGACGGCGGCGTAGGCCCGCTTGGGCTCGCGCCAGAGGTCGAGGATGCCGGCGCCCATGACCCAGTCGCCGCCGGTGAAGGCGTGGAGGCAGTAGCCGGCGACGCGGGGGTTGGTGCGGAGCGCCTCGAGCTGGAGCCGGTTGCCGACGGCCTGGAGCTGCTGCGTGGCGAGGCAGAAAGCCGCGGCGTCGGGGAAGGCTCCGCGCAGGTCGAGCTGGTCGAGGCAGCGGTCGAGCGATGCGAGCATGGCGTGGTGGTAGCGGTAGTCGGGCGTGATGGGGTTGCCGTCGCGGGCGTAGCGTCGGCAGTTGGCGGGCAGGTCGGGCAGGGAGCCGTAGCCGACCTCGGAGACGAAGAGGAGCGTGTCTGGCTTGATCGGCGAGCGGCCCCCGCGCCGCGGCTTCGCCCCCGGCGAGCCGAGCGAGGCGTAGAAGTCGTAGATCCAGTCGTCGACGGGCGCGCGGAGGTAGCTGTGGACCTCGCTGATGGGCGTGGGCTCGGCGCGGTAGGGCAGGTAGGCGTGGGCGCCGCCGGCCCAGCCGCCCGATTCGTCCACGATCAGCCGCGTGGGGTCGAGGCTGCGGGCGAGCAGCGCCATCTTGTGCTTGAGCCGGGCGAGCGCGGGGCGCTTGATCTCGTTGAACAGCTCCCAGCACACGACCGACGGGTGGTTGCGGTCGCGGCGCACCATCCCGGCGATCTCGTTGGCCAGGCGCTCCTCGAGCCGCGGGGTGACGGCCGGGCCGTAGCCCATGCACTCGATGGGCGGGCAGTCGATCACCAGGATGCCCATCTCGTCGCACAGGTCGAGGATGGGCGGCGGCGGCGGCTTGCGCCAGGGCCGCAGGGCGTTGAAGCCCGCCTCCTTCGCCAGGCGGATCTCCCTGCGGACCATCTCGGCGTCGGCGGGGTAGGCGAGCGTCGAGGGGTAGACGCCCTCCCAGAAGGCGCACTTGAGGAAGACCCGCTCGCCGTTGAGCCAGAAGGCACGGTCGCGTATGGTCAGCTCGCGGAAGCCGAAGCGGGCCCGCACGCGGTCCTGGGGCTCGCCGTCGGCCGAGACCTGGACGTCGGCGACGTAGAGCTGCGGGCGGTCCGGCGACCACGGCACCGCGTTGCCGGCGGCGAGCGGCACGTGCAGCTCGTGCCGCCCGGGCGGCAGGGGCTGCTCGACGGTCGCGCTCGCCAGCTCCTCGTCGTCGCCACGGATGGCGACCTTGACCGACGCTCGGCGTCGCCGTCGCGACGTGTTGTCGAGCTTCAGGTGGACGATGGCGCGGCTGTCGGCGAGCCTCGGCTCGACGAAGACCTCGCGGAGCGTCACCTCGCCCGTCGCGACGAGGGCCACCGACTGCCAGATGCCGCCGGCGATGGCCCCCCGCCAGTGGGGCGCCTCGTCGCGCACCAGGTCGTCCACCCGCTCGACGGTGACCGCCGGCCCGACCGCGCGGACGACGAGCAGGTTGGCGCCATCGGGGTCCAGGAGGTCGGCGACGTCGAGCTCGAAGGGCGTGTAGCCGCCCTCGTGGGAGCCGGCGGGCTCGCCGTTGAGCCAGACCTCGGCGCGGAAGTTCACGGCGCCGAACCGCAGCCGCACGTGCCGCCCGCGCCAGGAGGCGGGCACGGCGAACGTCCTGGCGTACCACGCCACGCCCTCGTAGTCCTGCCGCGTCTCCTCCCAGCAGCTCGGCACGCGGATCGCCCGGGCCGCCTCGCGCGGGAAGCCGTCGGCGCGGTGCCAGCCCTGCGCCTTGCCGACGTTGCCCTCGTCGAAGACGATGCGCCAGTCGCCGTCGAGCGACAGCTCCTGGCGGGCGTCGGCCATCGGGGCATCCTGGCTCACAGCGTGCGCTCCCACGAAGGTCAACAGGCCGACGAGCAGCAGCGCCTGCACGGCCTCACTCCGACTCGTAGTGCACCCAGATCCTCGCCGTCCTGAGCTGGATGACGGTGATGACCATGACGAGGAGGCAGAGCACCCAGGCCATGGCGCTGGCCTGGCCCATGCGGAAGAAGCGGAAGGCGTTGTTGAAGAGGTGGTAGCCGAAGAACAGCGTGCTGTCCACCGGCCCGCCCTCGGTCATGATGTAAGCGCTCTGGAACTGCTGGAGCGTGCCGATCATGCCCATCAGGAGGTTGAAGAAGATGTAGGGGGTGAGCATGGGCAGGGTGATGTGGCGGAACTTCTGCCAGCGCCCTGCCCCGTCGATCTCGGCGGCCTCGTAGAGGTGCTGCGGGATGCCCTTGAGGCCCGCCAGCCAGATGATCATCCCGGCCCCGGCGCCCCACAGGCCCATGACGATGAGCGCCGGCTTGCTCGTGTACTCGCTCTGGAGCCACAGGATCGGCACGCTCAGGTGGTGGGCAACCTTCAGGTAGTCGAGCATCGCGATGAGCTGTGCGAACAGCCAGTCGATGCCCACCATCCCGCACAGCCGGTTCAGCAGCCCGTGGGTCGGCTGGAAGATCCACAGCCACAGCAGCGCCCCCGCCACCGCAGGCATGATCGCCGGCAGGTAGAAGAAGGTCCGCCACGCCGACATCCCCTTCACCTTCGCGTTCAGCAGCATCGCCAGCCCCAGGCTCACCGCCATGCCGATCGGCAGCCCGATGAGCATGAACAGCGTGTTGCCCAGCGACTTCCAGAACACCGGGTCCTCGGTCAGCAGGTACACGTAGTTGCGCAGGCCCACCCACAGGCCGGGCGACAGCACGTCGTACTCGCAGAAGCTGATGATGAACGAGAAGATGATGGGGCCGCCGGTGAAGACGACGAAGCCGACGATCCAGGGCATCGCGAACAGCACGCCGGCGCGATACTCGCGAGCGAAGTAGCCCCGGCTGCGGCTGCCGCGCCGGTGGCGCAGCCACAGGAACGCCACCACCGCCACGAGCAGCGCGCCGTAGGCCGCCAGCGGCACCATCCAGTTCACCGCCGGCTCCGTGCGGATGCGGTAGACCCTGTCGAGCTCGTGCTGGGCCTCGGCGGCGTGCTCGGCGAGCACCCCGGCGACGGGTCCGCGGTGGTAGATGGCGCCCTCCATGGCCCGGACCTGCTGGTTCCACAGGAACTGGCCGACGGGCGTGACCGGCCGGTAGCGGCTCTCGGGCAGGAGGTTCATGAACACCTGGTAGGCGTCGCGGAACTTCTGCTCGACGCTCGGGTCGTCGGCGAGGTAGCGCTGGTAGAGCCTGCGGGTGATCCGCGTGTTGGCCGAGAGGTTGGGGATGAACATCTTGCCCTGGGCGAGGCAGGCCTCGCGGCTGGCGTCGTTGAGGATGATGGCGGCCTGCTCGCTCGCGAGCCAGCGGACCAGCTTCCAGGCCTCCTCGGGGTGCCTGGCGCCGGTGGGGATGACCCACGACCAGCCGCCGGCCCACGACAGGTAGGGCTTGCCCGCCTCGAGCCGACGCCGGGGCATGGGCGCGGGGGCCACGGCGAAGTTCAGCTCGCGCTTGTAGTTCCCGATCCCGCTGAGCACCCAGTTGCCGTCGATCTTCATGGCCACGCGGCCGGTGAGGAAGGGGTCGAGCTCGGCGCCCTGGAACGTGCTCTGGAAGGCGTTGACGAGCCGCGCGCCGCCGAGGCTGTCGTAGAGCCCGACCACGTAGGTCATCGCCTCGACGTTCGCCGGCGAGGCGAGGGTGCACGTGCGGCCGTCGGGGCTGAGCAGCTCGCCGTCGTTGAGCCACGAGTAGAAATAGAACCAGCAGTTGCCGTAGTTGGGGATGAAGCCGACCCGTCGGATGGCGGTGATCTTGCCGCCGGGGTCGCGTGTGAGCTCGCTGAGCTTGACGGCGTAGTCCTGGAGCTCGTCCCAGGTGCGGGGCGGGCGGGCCTCGCCGTCGGCGTCCACGAGGCCCGCGGCGCGGAGCAGGTCCTTGTTGTAGTAGAGTGCGCGGTTGTCGGTGCCGCTGGGGATGGCGTAGACCCGGCCCTCCCACTGGGCCTCCTGCCAGGTCGGCTCGAAGAACTGCTCGGCTTTCACGCCGTCCGGGCGGTCGCGGTCGCGCGCGATGAAGTCGTCGAGGGGCCTGAAGGCGCCGCGGGCCGCCCACTCGGCGACCGCGTAGCGGTCGAACATCACGACGTCGGGCGGGTCGCCGCCGACGATGGCGCACAGCAGCCGCTGGGGGTCGGAGACCATGTTGCGCGACGCGGTGATGCCCGCGACGACCCGGATGCCGGGGTTCCGCCGCTCGAACTCCTGCACCACGTCCTGCTGCCCCGCCGGCATCGTGCCGCCGCGGAAGTAGCGCAGCACCACCTCCTCGCCCGCGGCCGCCGAGGCCGCCGCGAGCGCCAGGCCGAGGCACAGGCACAGCCGGCTGTGGTTCACAGGCCATTCGCCTCCGTCGCGGGTCGCTCGCCGGCCGATTATCGCCGATCCGCGCGAGAAGTCAACACGCCCGGAGGCTTGCCGGCGCGGGCGGCGGCGGGTATGATAGCTGGCCAGAGCGGACGCGATCGCCAATGACTCGCCGGAGGAGACTCCGATGGCGAAGAGCAAGGGCATGGGCCGCCGCGACTTCCTGCGGCGGGCGGCGGGCGCCGCGGTGGCGTGGGGCGCGGCGTCGCGAGTCTTCGGCGCGCCGGGCGCGCCGGAGGCGGCCGGGGCGAACGAGCGCATCCACACGGGCCACATCGGCGTCGGCGGCATGGGCTCGGGGCACCTGCGCCAGATGGTCGAGATGGCCAAGCGGCCCGAGCACAACGTCCGCGTCGCAGCCGTCTGCGACATCTACAAGCCGCGTCTCCAGCGAGCCAAGGACCTGTCGGGCGCCAAGGGCTACCACGCTCACGAGGACCTGCTGGCCGACAAGGACGTGGACGTGGCGATCATCGCCACCCCCGCCCACAACCACGCGCACCAGGCCATCGACGCCCTCGAGGCGGGCAAGGACCTCTACTGCGAAAAGCCCATGACCCTCTACTGGGAGGACGCACGCCGCGTCGCCGAGACCGCACGACGCACCCACCGCATCACCCGGGTCGGGGTCCAGGGCGCCTCGGACGGCAGGATGTGGCGCGTCCGCCAGCTCATCGACGAGGGCCGCATCGGCAAGCTCCTGTGGACCACCAAGGGCGACTGCCGCAACTCGCGCCACGGCATCTTCAACTACGGCATCGACCGCAACGCCTCGCCGAAGAACCTCGACTGGGCACGCTTCCTCGGCCCCGCCGCCGTCCGGCCCTTCGAGCCCGAGCGCTTCTTCCGATGGCGCAAGTACTGGGAGTACGGCGGCGGCCTCGCCGGCGACATCCTCTTCCACCAGCTCGGCCACACCCTGGTCGCCGTCGGCCCGCAGTTCCCCCGCAGGGTCGTCGCCGCCGGCGGCACCTACGTGGACCTCGACTCCGAGATCCCCGACGTCTTCCACATGATGCTCGACTACCCAGGCGACTTCACCGTCGTGCTCGTGTGCTCGATGGTCAACGCGGTGAACGTGCCGTTCGTCTTCCGCGGCCACAAGGCGGCGCTCTACCTCGAGGGCGGGGGCGTGGTGCTGCGGCCCGAGCGCCAGTTCGCCAAGGAGATCGCCGAGGAGAAGTTCCCGCCGCTCCCGCGCGACTGGTACATGCTCAACTTCCTCAACAGCGTGCGGTCGCGCACCCCGAGCCACATCGACGCCGACGTCGGCTACCGCGTGGCCGTGGGCATCGACCTCGCCAACCAGGCCTTCCGCCACAACCAGGCCATCGTGTTCGACCCCGTGAACCAGACGGTCGTCAACTGACCTCGCCGAGGTCATTCGGAGGGAACGCGGTGCGATCCGCCAGGACGATAGCCGCCGGGTGCGGCCTCCTGCTCGCTGCGGCCGCGCTCGCCGCCGAGCCCGACTACGCCGCCATGCTGCGCAGCCACGAGACCCGGATGGCCCTGCTCGAGCAGGGGGTGAACGCGCTGCCGCCCCTGCTCGAGAACATGC
>CBFDBL010000372.1:0-6537 GCA_965603035.1 uncultured bacterium | reverse complement strand
CCTCCAGGCGCACCTGCGGTTCCGCGACCACAACGTGGTGGCGCTGGCGACGTACCTGGCGCCGCGGCTGCGCATGGGCATCAACTCGTTCGCGCTGGCGCGCCGGCCCGCGGGCGACGTGGCCGGCTACCTGCTCGGCGAGCGGGGCGAGCGCGCCGACGAGGGCGAGCATCTCGACGGCCTCGAGGATATCGCGTTCCACATGGCCGAGGGCTCGCTCGCGCGGCTGGTCGAGCAGACGATCGGCGGACGGCTGGCGGCGCCCACGGAGCGGAACTTCGTGCCGCTGAGCGAGTGGGCCGCGGAGCTCGGCCTGGCCGTCAGCGAGCGCGAGTGGCGCGCGTTCGACCTCCACGAGCTCCAGCTCCACTTCCTGCGCCAGGCCGCCGAGGCCTACCCCGAGCCGACGGCGGCCGAGCTGTGCGAGAGGTTCGTCCCGCGCTTGCTGGGCAGCGCGGTCCGCCGCTTCACGGGCTCCGACCTGTTCGGCGAGGCCCCGAGCTACGGCATGCTGGCGAGCTGGGCCTGCTCGCGCCTGTCGTTCCTGCCGCGCGACGCCCAGGTCGAGGGCCAGCTCAAGCGCTTCGCCGAGGACAAGCTGAAGGCGGCCCGCGCCCACCTCGTCGAGGGCAAGCTCGAGGAGTACCGACAGAGCCAGATGGAGGTGGACCCGGCCTGCGACGAGCTGGTGGTGGCGACCCTCGACGCCTACCGGGCCTTCGGCGACAGCGACGAGATGGACTTCACGGGCCTGGCGGACTTCGCGCGCAGGGTGTTCGACGTGTCGGTGCAGGTGGCGAAGCTGGAGGAGGAGGCGGAGGGCGACGAGCGGCAGGCGGTGCAGGTGCTGGCGAACCGCGCGAAGCGGACCTACGCGCGGCGTGGCCTCGAGAGCCTGGTGGCGAAGGCGGCGGACGGCGCGCTGGCGCTGTGCCTGCCGGCCGCGCAGTTCCCGACCGAGTGGCGCTGCGAGCAGTTCCGCACGTGGCTGCGCGACGTGGGGCTGAGCGCTCTGCTCGACGCCGAGACCCTGCGGGAGGAGACGCTGGAGGAGGTGCGCGGGTACTTCACGCGCGCCGCGGTGGCGGCGTACGGCCAGCGGCCCGCCGAGGCGGTCCGCTTCGAGCTGGTGAGTGCGGCGCTCCAGGGGTTCCTCGAGACGGACCTGGCGGCCGAGGGCCGCAACATGATCGCCCTGGCGAACACCATGGCGAACCGCTACGGGGTGGACCCGGAGCCCTTCGAGCTGAGCAAGCTGGCGGTGGGTGCGGCGGAGGCCCGCCTGCGCGAGCAGATCGCCGTGGCCTACGAGGCCCGCAAGCGCCAGCTCGGCCCGCGCCGCATGCTGTGGACCATCCGCCAGCTCCTCCTCCAGATCATCGACTCGAAGTGGAAAGACCACCTCTACAACATGGACCACCTTCGCGGCACCATCGGGTTCCGAGGCTACGGCCAGAAGGACCCCAAGGTCGAGTACAAGCGCGAAGGCTACGACATGTTCGACCAGATGACGCGGTCCATCGAGGACACGGTGACCGACTACCTGCTGAAGGTGGAGTTCGACGTCGGCGAGGACGAGCTGCGCAGCGTGTGGCACGCCGACAGCTACATCCACGAGGCCGCCGCCGCCTACCAGGAGCAGCAGCGCGTCGCCGAGGCGCCCATGGACGGGCCGCCCGCGCCGAAGCCCATCGCCGCCACGAAGGAGCCAGGACGCAACGACCCCTGCCCCTGCGGCAGCGGGAAGAAGTACAAGAAATGCTGCGGCCGGCGCGGTCGCGCCGCGTCGTGAGAGAAGGAGAACGGGAGGGTCGCACGCAGAGCACGCACGGGGGGCCGAGGCAGCGGAGAAGCCGGTGCCTGCCGTGGCTTCGAGGGGCTCTGCCAGGACGGCCGAAGAGGAAGCGGGGGAATCCGATGCGGATTCGAAGCTCTGTGTGGCTGATGCTCGTCGCCGCGGCCCTGGCCGCGCAGGCGGCCACCAAGGCCGTCACCATCGCGAAGGACCGCACGCCGGTGATGGACGGCGCGAAGACGATCGCCTACCTCGCCAAGGGCGCGCGGCTCCAGGTCGAGAAGACGAACGGCGACTGGCTCGGCGTGCGGGTGAAGGTCGGCGGCCAGGTGCTCTTCGGCTGGGTGCACCGCAAGAACACGGGGACGGGCACGACGAGCGCGCCGGCCGACCCGCTGCTGGCGGCGGCCAGGAAGGAGTTCGACAAGCGCAAGGCGCAGGCCGAGAAGCTCATGGGGGAAGGCAAGTTCGACGACGCCATGGCCGTGCTCGACGCGTACCCGTCGAGGTACTGGAAGACGAAGTGGGCCAACGAGATCCGCAAGCTCGGCCTCGAGCTCGAGAACCGCGCCCACGGCACGCCCGAGGTGCTCGACAAGAGCGCCGAAGCCGAGTTCCAGAAGCGCAAGGCCCGGGCCGACGCGCTCTTCAAGGCAGGCAAGGCCAAGGAGGCCATCGAGCACATGGCCGGCTTCCCAGGCCGCTTCGAGAAGTCGAAGTGGGCCAAGGAGGCCGAGAGCTACCGCCTCGAGCTGGCCCGGCGGGCCAACGCGCCCTTCACCAAGATCTACAAGCAGGTGCTCGAGCTCGTCGGCCAGGGCAACTACGACGAGGCCCTGGCCGAGGTCGCCGCCATCAAGGACAAGCTGCCCGGCGGCGGCACCCAGGTCCACGACGTCGAGACCTTCATCGACCTCCACAAGAAGGCGGCCACGAGGACCCAGCTCGACCGCAGCCGCTTCGCCACCGACCCCTACCACTCCGACGAGGAGTACCGCAAGCACCTGTCCAGCCTCGCCCACGTCGTCGTGCCCCCGGGCGCCGGCGAGCTGATCATCAGGCGCGGCGACCAGATCGTCAAGCAGCGCGTGCCCAAGCTGCCCGAGCAGATCGCCATGGGCCAGAAGCTGCTCGGTAAGTACCCCCTCTCGCCCAACCTCCGGGTCGCCATGGCCCGGCTCCACAGCCGCGCCAGGCAGCCCGACGAGGCCGTCAAGATGTACCTGGAGGCCCGCGGCCGCGACCTCGGGCACAGCATCCTGTCGGTCGACGCCTGCATCGAGCAGGGCCGCGTCCAGATGCTCAGCAGCCACAACGACGAGGCCGTCGCCACCCTCGGCAAGGCGCTCGAGCTCCAGGCCGACGACTTCGTGGCCCTCTCGGCACTCGGCCGCGTCCACCTCGCCCTCGGCAACAGCGCGGAGGCCGTCAAGCTCTGGCAGAAGTCGCTCGAGCTCTTCCCCCACCAGCCCCGCATCGCACGCGAGCTCGCCCGCGCCAAAGGCCAGGAGGTCCTGGACGAGAAGCCGCCGAAGCTCAGGCTCGTGGACCTCGTGGCGCAGGTGCAGGAGTCGTGCGTGGTGGTCCGCGCGCGCCAGGGCCTGGGCAGCGGCTACGTGGTGCGGGCCGACGGGCTGATCGCGACGAACTTCCACGTCATCGCGCCCGGCGCCCCGTGGCAGATCGGGGTCAAGCGCAAGGGCAAGGACAAGCCGAGCTACATCACCGACGTCCAGCTCGTCCTCGCCGACCCCCACCGCGACATCGCGCTCCTCAAGGTCGATAACCGCGTCCAACGCCTCAAGCCTCTGCGCCTCGGCACCGCCAAGGACGTCGTCGCCGCCGAGGATGTCGTCGTCATCGGCAACCCCGGCGGACTCGACTACACCATCACCAAGGGCATCGTCTCGAACTGCAAGCGCGTCATGCCCAACGGATGCAACTACATCCAGACCGACGCCGCCGTCAACCCCGGCAACAGCGGCGGCCCCCTGTTCAACATGCGCGCCGAGGTCATCGGCATGGTCACACTCAAGAGCTCCACCATGGAGAAAACCGGCTTCGCACTCCACATCGACCAGGTCGCCGCCGCACTCAAGCACTGCTTCCCGCACTCGCAGTAGCCCGAACGTACTTCCGCCCTCAGGCGGACCCTCCAGGAGGCCCCCCGTGAAGACGCCCTGCATGCTGGCGCTCCTCGTGACCCTGCCTCTCGCCGCCGCGGAGCAGGCCGACGACGGCCTCCGCCCGCTCTTCAACGGCAAGGACCTCTCGGGATGGGTACCCGTCAACACCGCACCGTCCACCTGGACCGTCAGCGACGGCACGATCGTCTGCTCCGGCAAGCCGACCGGCGAGCTGCGCACCGACCGCATGTACCACAACTTCATCCTCGAGCTCGAATGGCGCCACATGCGGCCCAAGGGCAACGCCGGCGTCTTCATCTGGGCCGACGACATCACCGCACGCGGCGTCCCCTTCCACCGCGGCATCGAGGTCCAGGTCCTCGAAAACGCCTACGGCAAGGCCAAGTGGTTCACCACCCACGGCGACATCTTCCCCATCCACGGCGCCCGCATGAGGCCCCTCACCGGCCACAACGTCGGCAAGCCCAGCGCCCGCGCCTTCCCCACCGAAGAGCGCTCGAAGCCCTGCCCCAACTGGAACCACTACCGCATCACCTGCAACGACGGCTCCATCACCCTCGCCGTCAACGGCAAGGTCGTCACCAAGGGCGCCGACGCCGTCCCACGCAAGGGCTACATCTGCCTCGAGAGCGAGGGCGGCATCTGCCACTACCGCAACCTGCGCATCAAGGAGCTGCCCGACACCCCCATCGACCCCGCACACGTCGCCATCGCCGACCGCGGCTACCGCTGCCTCTACACCGGCGTCGACCTCGCCGGCTGGGCCGTCGCCGCCGGCGCACAGGGCCACTGGAAGCCCAGCAACTGGACCTTCTTCTACGATGGCAAAGCCGACGGCGACGACGCCTCGATCGCCACCCAGGAGTCCTTCGGCGACTTCGGCTTCCTCCTCGACATCCGCCGCAAGCCCAACTCGGGGATCACCCGCATCCTCCCGCGCGGCTCCGACGCCGCCGCCATCGTCATCGACCCCGCCGACCCCGCCATGGCGAAGCACCTCGGCAAGGGCCGCGGCTGGAGCCGCCTCGAAGGCACCCTCCGTGGCGACCGTCTCACCCTCACCGTCAACGGCCACGAGCTCTTCAAGGACAAGCCCTGCCCAGGCCTCCCCGCCCGCGGCCCGCTCCGCATCCTCCCCGCCGGCCCCATCGACCTCGCCAACGTCTTCGTCCGCCCACTCGACGATGCCGCGCCGAAGCCGTAAATGCTGGATGCTGGATACTCGATACTCGCCGTCCGCCGCTCACAACTCCCAACTCGCCACGCATGCTGCCAGCCTCCGATTCCCAGGCACGATGACGTCAGGGAGGCGGATACCGGCTACGCGGGTCGGTGCTGGGCGGTGAGCGTGCGGGTCAGGGCGACGTCCTCGGCGATCTCGTCGCGCTGCTTGGGGAAGACGCCGACGCAGAGGCCGTCCTTGGGCCTGAGCTTGGCGAACAGCTCGGTGAACGCCTTGGCGGGGGCGATGCGGCCGGCGGCGAGCACCTTGTAGACCACGACCGGCTTGTCGAGCTTGCGGATCGTGGCGACGGCCTGCTCCCAGCACGTGCGGCTGTAGTTATCGGGCTGGTAGAGGCACTGGTGGTAGAAGTCGGTGGGCAGCTTCGTCTCCTCGGCCTCGAGGTGGTTCTGCGGGCTGTGGGTCGCCATGCCGGCGGGCAGCTCGAAGCTGTGGATGAGGTCGAGCCACTCCCTCACCAAGTCGTGCTGGCGGCTGCGGAAGGCGCGGTCGATGCAGGCGCCCTGAATGGCCATGGCGGAGCCGCCGTTCCTGGCGCAGGCGGTGATGTGCTGCTTCATCTGGTCGAAGCGGTCGGGCTGGCCGATCCAGTGCTTGAGCTTCCCCCCCTTCTCGCGGTAGGCGTTCCACAGGCGGATCCAGCGGTCGTAGCAGGGGGTCCAGACGGCGTCGATCCCCTGGTCGGCCGCGGCGTCCAGGACGGCCATGACGCGCTCGTCGGTGTAGTACTGCTTCATCTGGTCGGCCGAGGCCTGGGGATTGCCGTGGGCGAAGCCGAAGAAGGGGTTGCTGCCCAGGATCAGGCGGCTCACGCGGAGCTTGCCGAGCTGGATCGTGGGCATCCCGTCCGCGGGCCTCTCGCCGGCGGCCGCGTCGGCGGCGTGCATGGCGCCGAGTGCGGCGCCCATTCGGGCCGTATCGCCAAGGAACTTGCGCCTCGTTGCATCCTCTGCCACAGCGGGCTCCTCGATGCTCGTGCTCTGGGGTCGATGGACGGCCACCAGCATAGCAGAGCCGGACGGCGAGTCAAGACCTCGATCGCCGGCAGACGGAAGCCGCGGGCCACGAGCCACGAGCTGCCATCACCCAGGATCGAGTATCGAGCGTCCAGCACCCTCCTCCCTTCCCGTTAGCGCGCCGCGTCGCGGTCTGGTAGAATGCTCGCCGAGGCGACGACTCTCTGGCTATCGACCCGTGGGCACGCTGAGAACGCGATGTCGATCCTCCTCGATGCAGCCTACCTGGCGGGGGCCGTCGTGGCCTCGCCGTACCTGCTGTACAAGGCGCTGACGAGCAGGAAGTACCGCACGGGCTTCCCCGAGCGCTTCGGCGACGTGGCGCCGCGTGAGGGC
>CBFDBL010000371.1:0-6540 GCA_965603035.1 uncultured bacterium | reverse complement strand
CGGTGCCAGTCGCAGCCGGGCCTCAGGCGCGCCTTGTCGAACCACACGCTGAAGCCGGCGGCGACGAGCCGGCGATGCAGCTCCTCGGCGACCGCCAGGTCCGGCGAGGCGTAGCTGATGAAGCACTCGTAGGGCATCGGAACAGGTCCTCCCTGGTGGACAGGCGCCGGGCTGGGGACTCTACCACAGGCGCCCTCCCCCATCAAGTGCGCCGACCCGGCCGGCTGTGACTCGCGTCGGTGGCAGGGACGAGGCCTCTCACAGCGTGCCGGAGGGGGCGCTGGTGCGGGAAAAGCACGCGCGGAAAGTGAGGGGCCGGCGCGGAAAGTGAGGGGCCGGCGGGCGGTGGCGCGGGTCGGCCGGGCCGTCCGCTCCGGCGAACGGCTGACCGCTGGAGCGGACCCGCTGCGCGGGACCGGCGATGGGGCGGCGCGACGGCCCGGGTCGGGGCTGTAACTAGCTATGAAGACAAGACTTAGGTCTTGCGAAATGCCGCGTCCGGCGGGGGGCGGCGGCACGGGATTTGCAGGTGTGTGGGGCGAGGAGACGACTGCCGATGGGCGACTACGAGGCGATCCTGCTGCGACTCAAGGTGCTCGTCGCGATCCTGGGCGTCAGCCTGGCCGTGGTGTGCCCGAAGGACATGGATATCGCGGCCCG
Source organism: uncultured bacterium (assembly GCA_965603035.1). Lineage (GTDB taxonomy): Bacteria > Planctomycetota > PUPC01 > DSUN01 > DSUN01 > CAZDNN01. The sequence continues at coordinate 5,880 of CBFDBL010000371.1, read as the reverse complement.
CGAGGCGCCGCCCCGACCCCTCGATCCCTATGAGAGCCTGGTGACCGTGCTGGTTGACTTGGTCCGCCCGGTGGTCTATTATCTCGACCGCGTTCCTTCCCAGTCGCTGGAGCAGGGGGACCGGTCGAATGAAGTACAGTTTCATGACGTTCTCGTGCCCGGAGCTCGCGTGGGGCGAGGTGGTGGCGGCGGCCAGCCGGTTCGGCTACGACGGGGTGGAGCCTCGGGCGCAGGCGAAGCACCAGCACGGGATTGAGACGACGGCGTCGGCGGCGGAGCGCGCGGCCATCCGCCGGCAGGCGGCGGATGCGGGCGTGGCGATCAGTTGCCTGGCGACGTCGTGCCGCTACGCGCTGGCGGAGGCGGCCGAGCGGGCCGAGATGCTCGCTATCTCCAGAGCCCATATCGAGTTGGCTGGCGACGTCGGGGCGCCGTGCATGCGGGTGTTCGGCGGGTCGCTGCCCGAGGGGATGGGCCGCGATGAGGCGGTGGCGGCGCTGGCCGACGCGCTGGCGGCGCTGGCGCCCGACGCCGAGCGGGCGGGGGTGACCCTGTGCGTGGAGACCCACGATAGCTGGTGCGACGCGCGCGACCTGGCACGCGCGATCGAGCGGGTGGGGCATCCGCGGGTGCAGGTGAACTGGGACCTGATGCATCCCTACCGCGCGGGGATGACGATGGACGAGGCCTTCGCGGCGATCGGCCGCTACGTGCGCCACTGCCACTTCCACGACGGCAAGCCGAGGGACGAGGGCGGCGGGCTGTGTCCCGTGGGCGAGGGGTTCGTCGATCACGCTCACGCGGTCGAGCTGCTCGAGGCCAGCGGCTTCGCGGGCCACCTGAGCGGCGAGTGGATCCGTTGGGAGCCCTGGGAGACGCACCTGCCGCGCGAGCTGGCGGCGATGAAGCGCTATGAAGGCTGAGGGCCGTCGCGCCCTGCGGGCCAAGGAGAAACGGCAGCGGGCAGTGCACCTGCCTGCTGCCGTAACCGTTTCCCAAACCTGAGCTTACGCCTCGCGGCCGGTGGCGCCGCCCTTGCGGCCGATCATCCGCAGGGCCGTGGCCCACATGATCCGGATGTCGATGCCCCAGCCCATGCGCTGGATGTACTCGCAGTCGAAGTGCACCTTCCTGCGGACGTCGTCGATGCTCTGGTCGTAGAAGTGGTTGACCTGTGCCCAGCCGGTGATGCCGGGCCGCACGGCGAGGCGCTCGGTGTAGTCGGGGATCTCTCTCTTGAACTTCTCGACGAAGACGGGCCGCTCGGGTCGGGGGCCGATGAGGCTCATGTCGCCGCGCAGCACGTTCCAGAGCTGGGGCAGCTCGTCGAGGTGTGTCCGCCGCAGCACCCTGCCCAGCGGCGTCTCGCGAGGGTCGTTGGCCGATGCCCAGACGGGGCCGGTCCGCGCCTCGGCGTCCGCGACCATGGTCCGCAGCTTGACGATCTTGAAGACCCGCCCGTCCTTCCCCACGCGCTCCTGCACGTAGAAGGCAGGGCCTTTCGACGTGAGCCTCACCAGCACCGCCAGCATGGCGATGACCGGCGCCGCGACCAGCAGACCTGGCAGCGCGAAGAGGATGTCGATGGCCCGCTTGAACTCGGCGTAGCGCTTGCGGAAGAACCGCAGGTAGAGGGCACCTGCGCCACTGCCGAGGACCAGAATCGTCGCGGGCTCGGGCATCGACTCCCGCCTCTAGTGCCGTTTTGCCTGGGCCTCCCGCGTCTCCGGCTTGGAGTCCTGCAACTATCGTGCCGCTGGGTCCCCGGGAAAGCGAAAATCCCGATCCGCCAGGTCTCCTCCCTAAGTCATTGCAGCGCAGCACCTTACGCGGTCGGGCCCGGAGCACTCAGGGGGCCGCCTCCCTGCCGATCTGGCAGTCGGGCCGCGGCATGTGTTGGATCGTCAACATCGATCTGTCTGCTATTCTGGAATCTGGGACGTAAGCCCATGCCTTGCAAGGGGATAACCTGATGTTGCCGATCGTCAACAATCCCGGACGGCTCGTCAACATGTGGACAGTGGGCTGGCGGCTGGTGGATGGCGCGGGGCGGGGTGGGGCCGCGGGTGTTGACGATCGTCAACATGCGGGGCTCAGGTGTGGGCGAAGAGGCTGTTGATGGTTGAGAGGTCCACGCTGGGCCGGCTGGTGAACTGCGCGGCGATGCCCCATCGCTCGGTCGCCCTGCCTGGGACGCCCGGGTTGGGCAGGAGCTGCTCGGTGCGGACGACGCGTGCCTCGCCCGAGAGCGAGACGGAGGCGTCGGCGGCATCGGCGTGGCGGGGGATGAGGAGCTTGACGGTCAGCTCCTGGTGGGGCTGAATGTCCTGTGCCGTGTCGGTGCGGAAGAAGATCCCGCCTGGGCTGACGTCGCGGGTGACGCCGGTGCGGGTGATGCCCGTGCCCGTTTTGCTCTTGACGGTGAAGAGCACGGGCACCGACAGCTCGAGGCGTCTGTGCTTGCGGCGTTCGGCGTCGGGACGCATTCGCGGTGTCACCTGAGTGGTCCAATGACTCGAGCAAGTTTCGGTCGCCGGGTCCACCGGCTTCTCTACGCTACTGTGGACCTTGCAATAATCATGCCGGGGAGCCGCCACATTCGACTGCGTTTGAGAATATCTGCAACTCGTTCCTCAATATGCACTTACGTATGTGCCAAATGACCACTCCACTATCCACGGATCACCCACATTCGGGCCGGATGTTGCCCGCTGTCAACATCCCCGGACGCCTCCGAGCGATAAAAGGGCCTTAAGTCTCGCCAGTTCCTGCGCTTACCGCCATGTTTAGTTCTCGCAACGTCATGTTTCCAATCGCAAACATACTGGCCCTCGCTCCGGCCGCCGGCGCCGGCCCCGCGCCCAGGTGCGCCGGGGTCATCGCACGGCCTGGTTGACGGCGGGGATCACGCAGGCGGCGAAGCCCCGGAGCGTGGCGACCACGTCGTCGTCGTTCTCAGGCGCGGTCGACATGGCCGAGACGCGGCACAGGGCGCTGCTGCTCCCGCGGCGGGTCAGGTGGGTCTTGATAATGTTCCACTGCATCGCCAGGTAGTTCTCGGTGCAGACCGGGCCGGCCTTGTACCAGTACAGGACGAGCAGGCGCGCGTTGCCCCGCAGCAGGAGGAGCCTGTTGGCGCGGAAGGGGGCGCCGGCGACCTCGAGCTCCTCGACGCTGCGCTTCTCGACGAGCCAGCCGGAGCCCTTGTAGCAGATCTCGGGCGGGTGGGCCACGCGGCGGTTGTCGCGGGCGAAGACGACCGAGAGCTCGCACTGCGGCGGCTCGCCGCGCGAGTAGGTGCGGGTGAGGATGGCGTCGGTCTCGAGGATCTCCCGCTCCTTGTCGCTCGGGCCGCGCTCGTCCACCATCACCCAGGGGGGGACCTCGGTCGGGATGGCGCGGAGCACGTCGGCGTTGGAGGGCGCGGGGACGTCGAACTGGAGGAAGAGCGCGGCCGGCCCCGCCAGGGCGAGGGCGACCACGGCCACGAGGCAGCGACGGCGGTAGGTGGTCATTGCGAATGCTCCTTGGCGAAGCCGAGAGGGCAGAAGTCGGGTCAGCCCTGCCGCCTGGCGGCAAGCCTGGCCCGAGCCCTGCGCCCCCTGGGGGGCGGCGGCTCGCGGCTAGCCCGCCGCGGCGGCGCGGGCGCCGCTGCGCCCGACCGTGCGGATGAGGCGCTCGTAGGCGAAGAACAGGACGATGGCCACGGCGTAGATCCCCCAGCCGGTGGCGTCGTGCACGAAGCCGTGGCTGGCCTGGGAGCCCCACTTGCAGGCGATGAACGTCAGGGTGACGATGCGCCACATGTTGGCGACGATCGCGATGGGCACGGCGCCGGCGAACAGCACGAGGCGCCGCGGCAGCGACATCCGCGACAGGTAGGCGAAGAGCGCCCCGAGCGCCAGCAGCGCGATCAGCGACCGCAGCCCGCTGCACACGTCCCCGATGATGATCTCGTCCATCCCCGACGCCAGGATCCGCTCGACCCCCTCGATCCCCTTCTCGATCCCCGCCACCGTACCCGACTCCGCAGGCACCCCACGCGCCAGCAGCCCCTCCACGAACGCCTTCTTCTCCGCCACCAGCCCAGGCAGGCGCGCCAGCACCCCCTCGCTCGCCTCCCACTTGATGTAGCTGCCGTCCTGGACGACCAGGTACGAGTGCAGCCCGACCGCACGCAGCACATCGACGACCCACACCGAGGCCCCCGCGGCGAACATCTTGAGCGTGAAGGTGATCCGCTCGACCACGTGCATCGGCATCGGGATCATCGCGAGCGTGAAGGCCACGGGGAACCACACGGCCCGCGCGATGGCCGAGCCGAACAGGAAGCACACCACCCCAGCCAGCACGACGACGAAGCTCACCCCCTGCACCGAGTAGGTCCGCATGAACGCGCCCGCCAGCAGCATCGCCAGCCCGCCGCCCAGCACCACCAGCCCGACCCAGCGCAGGTCGCCGCGGACCCGCAGCGTCGCCAGCCGCCCGCGGAGCCCCCAGATCAGACCCACCACGATCAGCGGCACCAGGTAGCCGTGCGAGTAGTACGAGCTGCCACGGCCCCACCGCCACTGCATCCACGCGATGGCCGGCACGTACATCAGCGTGAAGAGCCCGGCGAGCAGGCCCTCCAGCGGCCTGCCCCGGATGCGCCAGAACAGCACCCCGAAGACCGGCACGAGCAGGAAGTAGCGCGCGTCGTCGGCCGGGTTGCTCGGCGGCTCGCCGAACACGGCCCTGCCGATGGGCGGCGCCAGCGCGAGGAGGAACAGCGCGAGCGGCACGGCCACGGGCCAGAAGCGCCGCGCCAGAGCCTCCGGGGTCAGCTCGGAGGCCGGGATCGGCTCGGGCGGCTCGACCGCCGCCAGCTTCTGGTCCGTGGGCGGCTCGGCGGGAGCCTCGCCCTCCCCCGGCGGCTCGGCGGGGGCCTCGCCCTCCCCCGGCGCCTCGGCGCCCTCCTTGCTGGGCGGCTCGCCGCCCTCGTCTTTGTCCTTGAGCGGCGCCTCGAGCGCCGGCTTGAGCAGCAGCACGACGTTGACGACAATGGCGGCCGCGATGCCGGCGCCGTAGGCCAGGCCCTTGGCGGCGCCCTCGACGAGACCCAGCTTCGGCGCCACGAGCTGCTCGGCCACGATGCCCACGCCGTAGAAGGCCACCGCGGCCACGATCGCCCAGCCCACCTCGTCGCGGCGCTTGCGCTTCGCCACCATGTAGGCGAAGCCGCCCATCACGACGAGGCACACGAAGTCCAGTACCGTGTACATCAACCACTCCCTTCAGCCGGGGACGGTGGAGCGCCGCGCCCGTCGCGGCGCTCGGCCTGCCAGCGCTCGACGACGGCGCCGGCCGTGGTGAACTCGAACGTGCGGAGCAGGTGCCGCAGCTTGCCCGCCGCGCGGGCCAGGCCCACGTAGTGGCGGAAGCGCCGCAGCCCCCGCACGGGGAACCTGGGCTGCCCCGGGTCGAGCTCCCAGGGATGGAAGTAGACGAGCGCCGGGTGCCCCGCGCGGTTGACCCGCCGCAGCGCCGCGCCGATGAGCCGCACGGGGAACAGCCGCAGGTAGCCGCCGCCGGCGACCGGCAGGTTCGTGCCGAGCACCCGCAGCGTGGTGGGCGGGAACTCGACGAGCTCGTGGCCGTCGGCACCCGCCAGGGTGTGCAGGAAGCGCGGCGCCGTGGGGATGCCGTAGCGATCGTGGCGGATCGGGAAGATGCTCGAGTCGTAGCGGTAGCCCTCCTCGGCCAGCACGTCGGCGGCCCAGCGGGTCCGCTCGGTGATCGAGAAGGTCGGCGCGCGGTAGCCCGCCACCGCCGCGCCTGCCAGGTCCTCGAGCAGCGCCTTCGCCCGACGCACGTCGTCGCGGAACTCCGCCGGCGTCT
>CBFDBL010000370.1:0-6542 GCA_965603035.1 uncultured bacterium | reverse complement strand
CTCCGTCGAATGGCAGTGCCACATGGTCCGCTTCATCAAGGCCCGCGAGAAGGGCAAGCCTCAGCAGCATCCCGTCGGCATGACGGGCGCCCCTATCCAGAACGGCCCGCTGCTCGACAGCCCCGCCGACTGGATCTCGCCTGTCGGCAAGCGCTACGTCAACGACCCGCCCGCCGCCGATGGCCGCAAGGTGGTCGTCGTGGACACCGATCATATCGACCCGTGGCATCACCGCCCCGCCTGGCCGTGGCAGTGCCTGGTCCGCGGCCACCACTTCGTCCTCATGGATCACTACATGGACTTCCGCATCGGCTCGCCGGCCCAGCCCGATCCGAAGTGGGACGCGGCCCGCCGCGCCATGGGCGCCGCGGCGCGCCTCGCCGCGCGGGCCGACCTCGCCGCGATGGTGCCCATGGGCAAGCTCGCCAGCAGCGGCTACTGCCTCGCCAGCCCGGGCCGCGAGTACATGGTCTACGCGCCCAAGGGCGGCGACGTCACCGTCAACCTGACGGCCGCCAAGGGCGCGCTGCGCGCCGAGTGGCTCCGCCCCGTGAGCGGCGAGGCGGCGGCCACCCTCACCGTGCAGGGAGGCAGACGCCACACGATCGGCGCTCCGTTCCCAGGCCCGTCGGTGCTCTACATCAAGGCGGAGACGGAGTGAGCGCGCCATGACACGTGGGCTTCTGATGATTCTGCTGGCCACCGTTTCCATCGCAGCGGGCGGGGAGCGCAGGCCGGCCAGGGGACCGCTGCGCGTGCACCGGACCAATCCGCGCTACTTCACCGACGACGGCCGACGGGCTGTCTTCCTGGCGGGCTCGCACATGGGCTGGGAGCTCCAGGACCATGCGTGGGGGCGGGAACACGTCTTCGACTATGACGGCTTCCTCAAGATGTTCGAGGCGCACGGGCTGAACCTGATGCGGCTGTGGGTCGTCGAGCACACGCGGGCCGACAAGGGGAACCCGAAGGCGATCGCCACACCGATGCCGTGGCTCCGCAGCGGGCCGGGCAAGGCGCTCGACGGCGGGCCGAAGTTCGATCTCAGCAAGTTCGACCCCGCCTACTTCGGTCGGCTGCGCGCGCGCGTGAAGGCAGCGGGCGACCGGGGCATCTACGTCGTCGTCATGCTCTTCCAGGGCTGGAGCATCCATCGCCAGCGCGGCCCGAACCCGTGGTTCGGCCACCCCCTCAACCCCCGCAACAACGTCCAGGGCATCGACGGCGACGCGAACGGCGACGGCGAGGGGCGCGAGGTGCACACCCTGACCAAGCCGAAGATCACGACGCTCCAGCGGGCCTACGTCCGCAAGGTGATCGACACGGTGAACGACCTGGACAACGTGCTCTACGAGATCGCCAACGAGGCCGGCGGCTACTCGACCGTGTGGCAGTACCAGATGATCCGCTTCGTCAAGCGCTGTGAGGCCGGCAAGCCCAAGCAGCACCCCGTTGGGATGACCGTCCAGATCCGCAAGGGCAGCAACAAGGTGCTCTTTGCGAGCCCCGCCGACTGGGTGTCGCCCAACCGCGAGGGCGGCTACGACCGCGAGCCGCCCGCCGCCGACGGCCGCAAGGTGATCCTGAGCGACACCGACCATCACGGCGCCAAGCCCTACGCCGAGCGTCGCGAGTGGGTCTGGCGCAGCTTCCTCCGCGGCCACAACCTGCTCTTCCTGGACATGTACCCCGAGCAGGAAACGAAGCAGCTCGACCGCATCGCCGACGCCCGCCTCGACCCCAAGTGGGAGCCCATCCGCCAGGCCATGGGCCACGCCCGCACCCTCGCCGATCGCATCGATCTGGCGGCCATGACCCCCCGAGGCGACCTCGCCTCCTCCGGCCACTGCCTCGCCAGGCCGGGAAGGGAGTACCTGGCCTACCTGCCGACGGGCGGCACCGTGACGGTGGACCTCTCGGCGGCGAAGGGCCTGCTGACGGTCCGCTGGATCAACCCGCGGTCGGGCGAGAGCCGGGAGGACCGCCCGCTCTTCGGGGGCCGGCGCCACACCTTCGCGTCGCCCTTCCGCGGCGACGCACTCCTCCACCTCCGCGTCAAGGGAGCCCGATGATGAACGCGTACCTGTGGCTGTGCTCGGCCATCCTTCTCGTCGCCCTCTGCGCCCGAGCGGCCGACACCCGCATCCAGCCCTATGCCGAGAATCCCCGCTACTGGCAGCTCGAGGGCAAGCCCGTGCTGCTCCTCGGCGGCAGCGACGACGACAACCTGTTCCAGTGGACGGGCAAGCGGCTGACCGACCAGCTCGACACCCTGGCCTCGGTCGGCGGCAACTACGTGCGCTGCACCATGAGCTGCCGCGACGAGGGCGACGTCTGGCCCTTCGCGAAGCAGGGCGACAAGTACGACCTCGACGCGTGGAATCCCGAGTTCTGGCGGCGCTTCGCGACCTTCCTCGCCGAGACGGCCCGCCGCGACATCATCGTCCAGATCGAGGTCTGGGCCACCTTCGACTACTACCGCGACAACTGGGAGCGCAACCCCTTCAACCCCAAGAACAACCTCAACTACACGGCGAGGGAATCGGGCCTGCCGACGGAGGTCAAGACCCATCCTGTCCAGTGCGGCAACTCCTTCTTCTTCTCGCCGCCCAAGGCACGGCGGCTCCCGAGGGTGCTGACCCACCAGCGGCGCTTCGTCGAGAAGCTGCTGAGCTACAGCCTCGGGCACGGCCACGTGCTCTACTGCATGGACAACGAGACGAGCGTCACCCCCGAGTGGGGCTTCTACTGGGCCACCCTCATCCGCGAGACGGCGAAGGCGGCCGGCAAGCAGGTCGAGACGACCGAGATGTGGGACAAGTGGGACCTCGCCCATCCCCAGCACCGCCCGACCTTCGAGCGACACGACCTCTATACCTTCTGCGACGTCTCCCAGAACAACCACCAGAAGGGCCAGGCACACTACGACAACGCCCAGAAGCAGAGGCGGCGGATCGCCAACCACGTCCGCCCGCTCAACAACGTGAAGATCTACGGCGCCGACACGGGACGCTTCGGCAACACCCGCGACGGGATCGAGCGTTTCTGGCGCAACGTCTTCGGCGGGCTCGCCTCCGCGCGCTTCCACCGGCCCGACAGCGGCCAGGGCCTCAACAAGGCGGCGCAGCGCAACATCCGCAGCGCCCGAGCGGTCACCGACGCCATCGACGTCTTCCGCTGCGAGCCACACCCCGACCTGCTCGGCGACCGCAAGCCCAACGAGGCATACTGCCTCGCGCAGCCCGGGAAGCAGTATGCCGTCTACTTCCCCGCCGCCGGCGACGTGACGCTCAACGTCAAGGGCGCGCCCACGACGCTCGCCATCCGCTGGTACGACATCGACAAAGGCAAATGGCTCGAGCCCAGGGACGCCTCGGGCGGCGGCATCCGCATCCTGCGCCTCAAGACACCCGGCAAGGGCCAATGGGCCGCCGTCGTGCGGTAGGGGGCGGCGAGGGAGGGCCGCCCAGAGACGGTGTCTTCCCGCTCGCCGGCGGCGAGCGTCCCCTCTCCCACCGGGAGAGGGATAGGGTGAGGGGCGAACGGTCGCGGCGCGCCGAGGACGGGGCCCGTCCGATGAAGACCCCTCACCCCTGCCCTCTCCCACCGGGAGAGGGAGGGTGTCTGGCAGGTGTTCGGGAGCAAATGGACAACACGGGATCTGCCATGCGGCGAGCGATGATCTTGTGCGCCTCACTCGTAATGGTGGCCGCCGGTCACGCCCACGCGGGCGCCCCATCACCTCGCGGCCTCGCCGCCAAGTACCCCGCCGACGCCGGCATTGCGAAGGACCCCGCGGTCATCTTCGCCGCCGACTTCGAATCCTGGACACAAGAGGGCACCCAGCCGCCGAAGGGCGCATGGACGGTCCGCAAGCACAAGAGGAGCCTGACCCGCGTCGTGCCCGGGCGCGGGGGCCACGTGCTCGCGATCGCCTGCTGGCAGGACGGCAAGGGCTCGTCGGCCGGGGGCGTGAGCCGCAAGCTCGGCAACTACAATCACCGCAACGAGGGCCTCGGCGACGGCCACGACGAGCTCTACGTCCGCTACACCATCCGCTTCGACGACGCCTACGAGGCCGTCCGCAACCACGGCGCCAACCTCGGCGGACGCGACGTGACCCGCGGCGGCTCGGCCTGGGTGGGCATGGCAGGCATCCGCGACGTCTCCTCGCGCGGCTACTTCTACTCGGGCCTCCAGCCGCGCGGCAAGAGCGGCAGCAAGAGCCTCGAGATGGGCTTCTACAGCTACCACCTCGACAAGCGCGGCCCCTGGGGCGAGAACTACGACGTCCAGCGCCGCTGCCCCATCGCCGTCGGCGCCTGGCACTGCGTCGAGCGCCACCTGAAGCTCAACTCCGTGGAGCGATCGAAAGCCGACCCCGCCAACCGCGACGGCGTCGAGGAACTGTGGGTGGACGGCCAGCTCTCCATCCGCAAGCCCGACGTCCGCTTCCGTCGCGTACCCCACCTCCGCATCACCCTCTTCTCGCTCGAGACCTACTACCACGGCCTGCCCGCGAAGTACACCCGCGAGAAGCCCATCAAGGTCTACGTAGACAACGTGGTGATCGCCCGCAAGTATGTGGGGCCGATACAGCCGCTGGAAAGGTGATCCCTCATGTGGCGACTGATGGCCGCAGTGGTGACCGTGGCGTGGTGCTCCAGCGCGCTCTGCGGCGGCGTCGCGCCCGAGACGGTGCACGGCATCCTCGCCGACTACGACTCCGAGCTGCGGCGCGACGACGGTCGCGTGGACATCGATGCGATGGTGGCGCGGCTGAAAGATCTGGGCGTCAATACCTACTTCTGGCTCATCTGGCACGCGCCGACCGACTGGGACGACCTGAAGCTCTTCCTGCCGAAGGCGGCCGCCGCAAAGATCGACGTCTGGGTCTACCTCGTCCCGCCCTCCGAGAGCCCGCCGCGGCACAAGTGGTTCTCCGAGCCGTTCCGACTCGACTACCCTCGCTGGGCGGAGGAAATCGCGAAGCTCTCGCTCAAGCACCCCAACCTGACGGCGTGGGTCATCGACGACTTCTACGCCAACCGCCGCTTCTACACGCCGGCCTACGTGCGCGAGATGCAGCGGCGGGCCAAGGCGGTGAACCCGCGGCTGCCGTTCCTGCCCCTCATGTACTTCCCCGAGATCGGCCGCCGCTTCACCGACGACTACCGCGAGGCCATCGACGGCGTGGTCGTGGCCTACCCCCGCGGCGCGCAGGCCATCGCCACGGCGCGGGCCTTCCTCAACGACGAGATCATCGCCCTCCCAGGGCAACTGAGCTACCCGTGGGGCACGCCGTCGCGGCCCGGCGACTTCGCCGCGATACGCCAGACCGCAGCCGTGGTGCCCGCGCCCCGCTGTGTCGTGCGCTTCGACGAGCAGGACGATTTCACCGCCGCTACGGCAGGCTACCACTTCAAGCAACTGCTCGTCGGCGACACGGTCGTGTGGGAGCGCGACGTGGCCGGCGGCGCCGCGGCCTGGCAGCGGGTCGAGGTCGATGTGACGCAGCACGTGAAGGGGAGGCAAGCGGCGACCCTGGCCTTCCGCCTCTTCGACAAGAAGGGCGTCAGCAACTTCGGCGTGCGATGGTCGCTGCGCGACCTCGAGGTCGAGGGTCTGCGCCTGAAGGCCAGCCTCGACAAGCCCGAGCAGTGGCAGATGTCGCGGCGCGGCGCCTTCGAGGCAGGCTTCGGCGACGCGCTCAAGCGGCCAGGTGCCCGCCGCCAGTTCCACATCCCCTTCATCGTGATGCCGGCGGGCTGCGTCTCGCAGTTCCGCAAGCGCCACCCCGGGGCGGCCACGCCCGAGCGCGTGGTCGGCCAGCTCGGCATGTGTCTCGAGCAATGGCGCGCCGGCAAGTGCGACGGCGTGGTGACCTACTGCCTCGACAAAGGCCCGGAGAGCGCGACCTTCGCCGAGGCCCGCAAGCTCTTCCGCGCCGCCGCCCAGAAGCCATAGTAGGAGCGTGGACGATGCGCCACAGAGCTTTGCTCGCGTGCCTGCTCGTCGCCGCAACGACGATGGCCGGCGCGACGCGGCTCCGCAAGAGCGACCTCTACTTCACGTGTGACTTCGAGTCCGACACCTGGTGGCAGGAGTGGGGGCTGCGCAGCCAGCCCCAGCGGGTTGACACGGTGGCCGCCGACCCTGCCCGCAAGCTCGAGCCGCTGCGTGGCAAGGCCCTGCGCATCCGCGTTGACAAGGGCGGCCACTACGGCGCGAGCCTTCAGTTCCAGTTCAAGAAGCGCACGGGCCGCGAGCCCGAGGAAGTCTACTTCCGCTACTACCTGCGCTTCGCCGACGACTGGACTCCCGCCCGCGGCGGCAAGCTCCCCGGCATCGCCGGCACCTACGGCCGCGCCGGCTGGGGCGGCCGCCGGGTCAACGGCCGCGACGGCTGGTCGGCGCGCGGACTCTTCCGCGGCCAGAAGGACGGCATGACGCCCATCGTCTTCTACTGATACCACGCCGAAATGAAGGGCCGATACGGCTCCGGCTGGCTCTGGGACACTGACGTCCTCGGACGCCTCGAG
>CBFDBL010000369.1:0-6544 GCA_965603035.1 uncultured bacterium | reverse complement strand
TCTCGATCTTCTTGATCTTGCCGTCAGGGGTCATCTCGAACTCGACCTCGACGGTCTTGCCATCCTTGGTCTTGACCTCGACCTCATACTCGACGATGGTCTTGCCGCGCTTGGTCTCGGTCTCCTCCCGATCGCCGTCCTCGAGTATGGCCCATGGTGGCGGAGGAGCGAAGATCTCGACTCCCTCTCCCCATGGGAGATAGTGTGCAGGCCGTGGCGACCTCAACCTGGGCGGCTCGCCCTTCCGCCCTTCGACAGGCTCAGGGCGGCATGACCCTGTCGAATGCCGCGGCGGGCTACGCCCGAGGCCGCTGAGGGGAAGGCCGGCGGTCAGTGCTCTTGCTGGTGACTGGGCAGTGCGCGGCTGCGGGACGTGCCTGTGAGGCCGCTGCCGAGTCCTACGCTCGGCTTCTGGGGATGCGCCCGAGCCTGTCGCCAAGTCGCGACTGCGGCCGGCTCAAGCCCCTCGCCTTCCGTCCCGCAGCGGGACGGTCCGGCTCACCAGGACAGTCAGGGACGCGACGTCAGGCCGTCCGAGCTACTTCGGGCTGTTGACCGCGGGGGGGACCGTGCACGTAGTCTGAACCATCCATCGCTCACCCCCCAAGCGGACTCTCGCCTGGGGCGGCCAGGCTGCGGGCAACAGCCCAGCAGGCAGGGAGGGGGCTGGCCGGGGGTCCCCAGGCGAGGAAGCCGCTGGTTCACTTCGACACAGTGCCCCTCGCTGGGTTGCCCTCAACGGGGTCTGTCGCAGTCGCGAGCCGTCAGGCAAGATAAGGCCAATCCGTTGCGAGCCGAACGAACAGAGAATACCACAACATGGCAGGACGAGCACGAGCGGGAGCCACGCTCCCCCGCTTGCTCCGGCTTCCTGGCTTGACGATCTGAGGGGGCGGGGGTAGAATGTTGCATCTGTTCCAGGGTGGGAGCCCTTGCACGGAGACGACGCTTGCGCAAGCGGACGCGGGCCAGGGAGCTGGCCCTCAAGGCTCTTTACCAGCTCGACCTGCGGGGCGCGGAGGTGCTCGGCGACTTCGATCGCCTGCTGGCCCTGGACGCGCCGGAGCCCGAGGTGCGCGAGTTCGCGCGCCGCCTCATCGACGGCTGCCGCGAGCATCGCGAGGAGCTCGACCAGACGATCGCGCGCGTCGCCGAGAACTGGGATATCCGCCGCATGGCCGTCGTGGACCGCAACATCCTCCGCCTCGCGTCCTTCGAGCTCCTCTTCCTCGACGACGTCCCGCCCAAGGTGTCCATCAACGAGGCCATCGACCTCGCCAAGCGATACAGCACCGCCGACAGCGGCGGCTTCGTCAACGGAATCCTCGACCGCATCCGAGCCCAGACCGAGGAAGCTCAGCACGAGGCCCAGGAACCATGATGAACGTCAGCCTCCAGTGGCTCCACGACTACGTGGACTTCGATCTCACGGCCGAGGACCTCGCCGCGCGCCTCACCGTGTTGGGCCTCGAGGTCGAGGCGGTCACCCCCGTCGGCGACGACGTCCGCATCGAGATGGAGATCACCGCGGACCGGCCCGACCTGCTCAGCCACATCGGCATCGCACGCGAGATCGCCGCCTTCACCGCCAACCCGCTCCGCATCCCCGACGTCGAGCTCGACGAGCTGCCCACCCCCGTCGCCGACCTCGCGCGAGTCGAGGTCCACCACCCCGACCTCTGCCCACGCTACACCGCACGCGTGCTCACCGACGTCGAGGTGGGCCCCGCGCCCGACTGGATGCAGCGCCGCCTCGAGGTCATCGGCCTGCGGCCGGTGAACAACGTGGTGGACATCACGAACTACGTGCTCATGGAGTGCGGGCAGCCCGAGCACGCCTTCGACCTCGCGAAGCTGCTCGGCAACGTGGTCGTCGTGCGGCCCGCGACGGCCGGCGAGCTGATCACGCTCATCGACGGCTCCGAGATCGAGCTCGGCCCCGAGCACCTCGTCATCGCCGACTCCCGCCACCCCGTGGCGCTCGCGGGCATCATGGGCGGGCTCGAGACCGAGATCGGCGACGCCACGACGACCGTGCTGCTCGAGAGCGCGAAGTTCGATCCCGTGAACATCCGCCGCACCTGCCGCGACACCGCCAAGGCCAGCGACTCCTCCTACCGCTTCGAGCGCTCCGTGGACACGCCGACCGTCGCGTGGGCCTCCCGCCGCGCCGCACAGCTCATGGGGCAGCACGCGGGCGCCAAGCTCGCAGCAGGGGTCATCGACGTCGACTTCACCCGCGAGGAGCCGCGCGTCATCGCCCTGCGGGTCCCGCGCATCGAGCAGGTGCTCGGCATCGCCATCGAGGCCCCCGAGGCGGGCAAGCTGCTCAAGGGCATCGGCTTCGGCGTCAGGACCCAGGACCACGAGGCCCTCGAGGTCCGCGTGCCGAGCTTCCGGCCCGACGTGAGCCTCGAGATCGACCTCATCGAGGAGGTCGCCCGCTGCCACGGCTACGACACGGTGCCCGCCACGTCCACCCTCACGGTCCAGGCCGCCGCCGACAGCAAGTTCGACCAGGCCGCGCTCGCGGCCCGCGAGCTGCTCATCCGCCTCGGCTACAACGAGGCCGTCACCAGCAGCTTCCTCGCCGAGGAGGTCTCGCGGGCCTTCAACCCCTGGAGCACCGAGGGCCCGGTGACCCTGAGCAACCCGCTCCGAGCCGACGAGGCGGCCATGCGCGAGAGCCTCGTGCCCTCGCTGCTGGCCGTCAAGCGCACCAACCAGAACCGCGGCGTCGGCGACGCCCGGCTCTTCGAGCTCGACCGGGTCTACCTGCGGCGCGTCGCGGGCCAGCGGCTGCCCGAGGAGAAGCACTGCCTGGCCGCCCTCGCCGACGGGGGGTTCGCCGAGCTCAAGGGCTCGGCCGAGGCCGTGCTCGACCGCCTGGGCGTCGCCCAGCGCTGCTCGTTCGAGCCCGCCACCTACGACTTCCTGACCCCCGGCGCGACGGCCGCCTGGCGGCTCGGCAACACCGTGGTGGGCTACGTGGGCGAGCTGGCCGACGAGGCCGCCGCGCGCTTCGGCCTCAGGGCGGCGCCCTGCGTGTGGGAGCTCGACTTCGACGCGCTCGCGGGCGCGGCCAGCCTCCAGCGCCGCTTCAGCGCCCTCCCGCGCTTCCCCGCCGTCGATCGCGACCTCGCTCTCGTCGTGGACGAGGAGGTCGCCTGGGAGCAGATCGCCGAGACGGTCCACGTCGCGGCCATCGAGCACCTCGAGTCCGTCTGCTTCGGCGAGATCTACCGCGGCAAGCAGATCGAGCGCGGCAGCAAGAGCGTGTTCTTCACCCTCGTCTTCCGTGCGCCCGACCGCACGCTGACGAACGAGGAGGTGAATGACAGCCACGACCGCGTCGTCGCTGCCCTGGCCGAGCGCCTCGGCGCCACCCTCCGCGCCTGACGCAGCGTCCGCCGCCGCGCCCCGCGGAGGGCCCGCTGCCCTTCCGAGATTCGGGAATGGGAGAGGGGCCGCCGGCTACGGCCAGAAGGCGGCGATCGCGACGACGAGCCAGATGAGCGCGCCGCAGGCCAGCTTCGACACGGTGCCCACCAACTGGCCGACGCCCGCGCCCACGCCCACCCGCAGCGCGTGCTCGTGGCGCTTCCCGCGAGCCAGCTCGACCAGCCACGCGCCCACGCACGCCCCGCCGCACACCCCCACCAGCGACCCGACGAGCGGGACGGGGATGAGCGCCGTGCCGAGGATCGCCCCCGCGATGGCGCCCGCCACCACGCCCGCCGACGTCACCCAGTTCCCGCCCCGCTTCTTCGCCCCGCGCATGCCCGACGTGAACTCCAGCACCTCGCCGACGACGGCCAGCGCCAGGATCGCCACGAGCGCGACCGCGCCGATCATCCGCACGTCCCACTGCCACCACGCCGCCAGGCTCGTCGTCGCCACCATCAGCCAGTTGCCGGGGAACTGGAACACGACGAGCGACAGCCACACGAGGTTGACGACCACGAGCAGCGTCGCCCAGAGGTAGGTCATCGCGCGCCTCCGCGCCGGGCCGCTAGCCCCTCGAGTGCTCGCGCGAGCGCCGCGAGCCGCGTCGCTTGCTGCCCGAGCGGCGCCCGCCGCGGGACTGGGATCTCGGCCCGCGCCGCCCTCCCGCGCCGCCAGCGGAGAGGGATTCCGCGTCGCTGCCGTCGGGGTTCTTGAGCGGCAGGGGCCCGCCCAGCAGGCGCTCGAGTGCGGCAAGATAGCGGCGCTCGGCGCCGGTGACGAACGTGGTGGCGAGCCCGGTGGCGGCGACGCGTGCGGTGCGGCCGATGCGGTGGACGTAGTCCTCGGCGGCGTGGGGGAAGTCGTAGTTGATCACGTGCTCGATGTTGGCCACGTCGAGGCCGCGCGCGGCGATGTCAGTCGCGATGAGGATGCGGCAGGACCCGTCGCGGAAGCCGGCCATCGCTTCGTCGCGCTCGGGCTGTGTGCGGTTCGAGTGGAGCCGCGCGATCCGGTGGCCGCGCCCGGCGACGACGCGCGCCAGGCGGTCCACGCCGAGCTTGGTGCGCACGAACACCAGGACGCGCCCTTCGCTCTCGCGCAGCAGCCTGAGCAGCAGGGGCGTCTTCTGGTCGGCCGTCAGGCGGAAGACCTGCTGCTCGGCCCGCTCGGCCGGTGCCGAGCGCCGGCCGACCTGGATGCGCTCGGCGTCGCGCATGTGGCGGCGCGCGATGCGCTCGACGTCCGACGGCATCGTGGCCGTGAGCATCAGCGTCTGTCGCTCGGTCGGCAGCTCCTCGAGGATGCGGCGGATCTGCGGGATGAACCCCATGTCGTGCATGCGGTCCGCCTCGTCCACCACCAGCACGCGGATGCCGTCGAGGCACACCGCCTTCGACCCGATGTGGTCGATCAGCCGGCCCGGCGTCGCCACCAGCACGTTCGGCCAGCTCGCCAGCGCCTTCCAGTCCTCCTGGATCGGGATCCCGCCGACCACCGTCGCCACGCGGATCCCGCTCGAGCGGCCCAGCTCCTCGAACATCACCGTGATCTGCTGCGCCAGCTCGCGCGTCGGCGCCAGCACCAGCGCCGCCATCTCCTCCTTGTGCGCCATCCGGTGGATGATCGGCAGGGCGAACGCCGCCGTCTTGCCCGTCCCCGTCTGGGCGAGCCCGATCACGTCCTTGCCCTCGAGCGCCGGCGGCATGAACGCGGCCTGGATCGGGGTCGGGGTCTCGAACCCGGCAGCTTCGATGTCTCGGAAAATGCTCTCTCGGAAGGGGAGGTCCGAGAACCTCACGGTCTCTTCTTGTGCGGACAAACCTATGTCTCTCTAGCAAAGTGCCCAAGCGTCCAAGGCTCCGGGCGTCGGGGGCCTGTGTCCCGTGCGCCTCACGTCGAGACGCGCGCTCGACCCCCGCGTCGGGGAAGGCATCAGCCTTCCCTGTGCGCCCGAACCCTGTCCCTTCCACTCGGGCGCCCTGCATCGCAGACCTGGCCGGCGCCCAGGGCGCCGGCTCCTCGTCGCTCATCCTACCGACATTGGCAAGCTGACCAGAAGAGATGGGCTCCGTCTCGGCGGGAATGCACCACACCGCACCCACACTGCCAGATCGTTCCCCATCCGATTCCTGAGCGACGCTGTACCATTCGCCCCTGAGTCTAGCCGAATCGCCGCCGGATTGCAAACGCGTCGCGCCCCGCGGGCCTGCGTGCGCCTCGGCCTCGCGGTATTCCCCCGGATACTTCACCGGCCCGCCGCCGGCGACGCGCCACACCGCAAAGTGACGGGCCATGTGGCACAGGTGGCACAGCGGCACGACGTGAAACGGGTCGCCGTAATCGGGATGGTGTAGCTCGAAGTCCGGGCTGCCGCAGTCGGCACAGCGGTCGCCCACGGCCAGCAGCCCCAGCCTGTGCAGGCCCCGGGAGACGTGGCGCACGAGGTCTTTCCGACCGCGCCGCGGTCGCGGTGACTTCGCGCGCACCCGTGGCCGTTCGCGCCGGCGTCGGTACGCCTCCCGCTTCAGCGCGCGGCGCCTTTCGGGGCTCCTCACCCTACGGGCGCGGTCCCGTGCGCGGCACTGCGTGGCATTCTCGGCATAGTGCCGCCGCTGATAGGCGCACCGGCACGCCCTGCACTCCGCCCGGCGTCGCCCCGTGCGGTAGTCCAGGTGGAACTCCATCAGGTCCCTCTCCTGCCCGCACTTCGTGCACACCTTCGTCAGCCGGTGGTCGGGATCGGGCGTCCAGTACATCATCAAGCCTCCTGCCGCCTCGCCGGCGGCGTCGTGAGTGGGGGAGATGCAGTTCCGGGTTCCAGGTGCCGGGTGGCGGGAGGCCGCGCGATCGGCTCGTGGCTGCGTCCGGAGCGCGCCCAGCGTCGGATAGGACCTATAGGACCGATAGGACCGCAGGAGCCGCCGCTCGGGGCCGTCCCATGGGTCCTATAGGTCCCATCGGTGGCAGGGAGTGCCGACCCCGCCCGCAGCCACAAGCTCCGCTTGAGTATGGCACCCACGCTCCCGCGAAAGCGGCGCCTTCCCCCTCTACATATACAATGCGGCAGCCCCCCCGAAATGCGCGGCGATTTCTTTGT
>CBFDBL010000368.1:0-6565 GCA_965603035.1 uncultured bacterium | reverse complement strand
CGGCGCCCTCGCAGCCATAGGAGCCCGTTCCCACAATGCCCAACTTCTACGACGACAATCCTGACCTGCGGTTCAACCTCGAGCGGGCGCCGCTCGCCGAGATCGCGACGCTGTGCGAGGGCGACTTCGCCGAGGCCGAGGACTACAGCTTCGCGCCCCGCGACGCCGCCGACGCCGTCGAGAACTACCACGAGACGCTCCGGATCGTCGGCCAGGTCGCCGGCGACTTCATCGCGCCGCGCGCCGAGGACGTCGATCTCGAGGGGCCGACCCTCCACGACGGCGTGGTGACCTACGCCCGGGGCACCACCGAGGCGCTCGACCGCCTGGCCAAGGCCGACCTCATGGGCTTCACCCTGCCGCGCCGCTACGGCGGCATCCACATGCCCCACATCGTCTACGCGGCGGCCATCGAGATCGTCTCCAGGGCCGACGCCGCCCTGATGACCCTCTTCGGCCTCCAGGACATCGGCGAGACGATCCTGCGCTTCGGCGACGAGGCGATCAGGGAACGCTACCTGCCCCGCTTCGCCAGCGGCGAGGCCACCGGGGCCATGGCGCTGACCGAGCCCGACGCCGGCTCCGACCTCCAGGCCGTCATGCTCAAGGCCACGCCCGACCCCAAGGCCGAGGGCCTCTGGCGGCTCAACGGGGTGAAGCGCTTCATCACCAACGGCTGCGGCGACGTGCTGCTCGTGCTGGCCCGCAGCGAGGAGGGGACCCGCGACGGCCGCGGGCTGAGCACCTTCGTCGCCGAGAAGTGCCCTGGCCTGCGGGTCCGCCGCATCGAGGACAAGTTCGGCATCCACGGCTCGCCGACCTGCGAGCTCCAGTTCGCCGACTGTCCCGCGTGGCTCATCGGGCGTCGGCGGTTCGGGCTGATCAAGGCGACGATGGACCTGATGAACGGGGCACGGCTGGCCATCGCGTCGCAGGGGGTGGGGATCTGCGAGGCGGCGTATCGCGAGGCGCTCGACTACGCGCACGCGCGCGAGCAGTTCGGCAGGCCCATCGTCCAGTTCCCGGCCGTGGCCGACATGCTGGTCACCATGCGGCTCAAGCTCGAGCTGGCCAGGACGCTGACGCTCGACTGCGGCGTGGCCGTGGACTACGAGAAGGAGTACGAGGCGCGGATGAACGCGGGCGACCGCGAGGCCCGGGCGCCCTACAAGAAATGGACCCGGACCGCCTCGGGCCTCACGCCGCTGGCGAAGTACTACGCCTCCGAGGCGTCGATCGAGCTGAGCAACACGGCGCTCCAGGTGCTCGGCGGCAGCGGCTACATGCGCGACTACCCGGTCGAGCGGCTGGTCCGCGACGCGCGGATCACCAACATCTACGAGGGCACGAGCCAGCTCCAGATCGTCGCCGCCATGGCCAGCCTGCTCGGCGGCGGGCTCGACCCGCTGTTCGACGACCTCGCTCGCCGCCCGTGCACGGGCGCCACCGCACGGCACGCCCCGGCTGTCGCCGCGGCCCTCGAGCAGCTCCAGCAGGCACTCGCCGCCGTCAAGGAGCGCGGCGAGCGCGACTACACCGACTACTGCGGCCGCACGATCGCCGACATGGCCATCGACGTCTACCACGGCTTCCGACTCCTCGAGCTCGGCGAGGCGAGCGAGTCGAAGGCCCTCCTCGCCGACCTGTTCGTCCCGGCCATGGCGCGACGGGTCGCGGCCGGACGCCAGACGGTCACCAGCGGCGACAGGACGCTGCTCGACCACTGCCAGGCGCTCCTGGCGCTGCCAGAGGCGTGACGCTCGATACTGGATACTCGGTGCTCGATGCCCGGGCCGGTCGACGGGGATCGAGCACCCTGCCTCCAAAGGAGGCCCCATGCCCAGCGGCGAAGTCCCCCTGATCTTCGACACCCGCTGCCCGTGGCCGCTGGAGCACGAGCCGGTGACCATCGGCGTGCCGTTCCCGCCGTCGGCGCTCGCCGAGCCCGAGCAGGCCTGCGTGCTCGACGGCGACACCGAGCTCTACTGTCAGCGCCAGGTGCTCAACACCTGGCCCGACGGCTCCGTGCGCTGGCTGCTGCTCGACTTCCAGGCCTCCCTGCCTGCCGGGGCGCCCAGGACCCTCCGCCTCGCCTACGGCCAGGGCCCGAGCCGCGCCGTGCTCGACGAGACGGGCATCAGCCTGACCGAGGAGCGGCGGCAGGTGACGGTGGACACCGGGCCGCTGCGCTTCGAGTGGCGCACGCGCCCGCTCCGCCTGTTCGAGACGGTGCACCTCGACGGCGCCGAGCTGGTCTCGGCGAAGGAGGCGATGGACTTTCGCCTGGTGGACCTCTCGGGCACCGACTACCGCCTCTCGCGCTGCAAGCTGCCGTCGGTGTCGGTCGAGGCTGGCGGGCCGCTGCGGGCGGCGGTGCGGGTGCAGGGCTCTCACCTCGACGAGCGGGAGCACGCGTCGCTGGACTTCGATCTGCTGCTGACGGCGTGGTCGGGGAAGCCGTACGTGGTGCTGGAGTACCAGATCGTGCACCGTGCCGGAGAGGCGGTGGCGGAGCTGCACGAGGCGAGCTTCGAGCTGGCGCTGGCCGCGCGGGGGCCCGTGCGGCTGGCGTCGGGCGCAGGCCGCGGCGTCGCGCTGCGTCGGGGTGAGGGCTCGCTGGCGTTGGAGGTGCCTCGCGAGCCGCTGGCGGGGCCGGGGATGCCCGAGCTGGCGTCGCCGTCGCCGTGGCTGTCGCGCTCGGACGACGGCCGCGGCATCGCGGTGGCGGTGCGCCACGCCCTCCAGCAGTTCCCGAAGCGGCTGGCGGCCGACGGCGGGGGGCTGGCGGTGGGGTTCTACCCGGCGGACGACGTGCCGCTGCGCCTGCACCAGGGGATGGCGAAGAGCCACGAGGTGCTGCTGCACTTCGACGGCGGCGAGGCCGATGCCGAGGCGGTGGGCCGGCGCTGCCAGCTCTTCGACGAGCCGCTGCGGCCCCGTCTGCCCGCGGCGTGGTACCGGGAGGCCCGGGCCTTCGGCAGCCGGTTCCCGACGCGCTCGCTGTTCCACCTCGACGTGGCCCTGGACGGGGCTCTGGACCGGCGGCCGCGTGCGCTGGGCCTGCTGCACTTCGGCGACGAGCCGTTGGGCGTGGGGTCGGCCGGCGAGGGCGTGGTGTGGGCCAACAACGCGTGCGACCTGGCCTACGCCTACCTGCTGCACTACGCCCGCGCGGGCAGCAGCCGGCACTTCGCCGCGGCGGAGGCCATCGTCCGCCACGTGGTGGACGTGGACCACGTGCACTTCAGCCCCGAGCCGCTGCGCGACGGCGGCCTGGCGGCGCCGAGCGTGGACCACTGCGGCGACGGGCGGGTCACCCCGGCCCACCAGTGGGTCGAGGGCCTGCTGGCGTGGCACTACCTGACGGGTCGGCAGCCGGCGTTGCAGGCGGTGCGGCGGGTGGGCGAGAACGTGCTGCGCCACGTGCCGGTGCTGGTCGAGTCGGTGCCGGCGCTCACCGACTTCGCGGCGGTGGGCTGGGCCCTCTACACGGTCTCGACGCTGTATCGCGAGCTGGGGCGGCCGCAGTACTTCGAGGCGGCGCGTCGTCTGCTCGACCACCTGGCCCGCTGCGCGGCGGGCGGGGAGCCCTTCACGCGGGCCTGCGCGGCCCGGTGCAGCCGCGAGGGGCCCTGCGCCGTCGCCATCGTGCTCACCGGCCTCCAGCGCTACCACCGCGTGTCGAAGGAGCAGCGGGCCGGCGACCTGTTCCTCCGCGAGCTCGACGCCCTGCTCGCCGGCGGCGACGACGCGCTCTGGCGCCAGGCCTGCCTGCCGCGGCCCTGGCCCGACCTCCAGGCCGCCGCGCTCCTGCTCGAGCCGCTGGCCTTCGCCTACGAGCTGACCGGCGATGCCCGCTACATCGAGGCCGGCTGCCCGCTCGCGCGGCACCTGGTGGCCCGCGGCGGCCTGCGCCTGGCCAGCGGCCCCGCTTTCGACGTGCGGCCCGCAGGCGACGCCCTCGTCTGCCGACCCGTGGCCGCGCCGCCGTCGGGCCTCGCCGTCGCCCAGGTCGTCCGTCCCCTTCTTGCCTATCTCGCCGCGGCCGAGGCCGCGGGCGTGCTCGACAGCCTCGGCGTCGCGTGAGCCCCGCCGCGCGCCGGGAGTCCCGCCGCCCGACCGGGCGGCAGCCAGGGGCGGAAATCGTGTTGACGTGGCGGGGCGCGGGTGTAAACTACTGGCGGGTCGGCACATGGGCGAACGGTGGCGCCGGCCGGAAAATCTCGTTGCAGCAAACCCCGCGCTGCTCTCGACTTAGTGGGTGAACGACGTGAGCGCCGAAGAGCTGAGCCCCCCGAGCGACGCCGCCCTGATCTTCGAGGTCCTCGAGGGCGACACCGAGCTGTTCGGCGAGCTTGTCAAGCGGTACAAGAATCTCGTCATGAGCTTCATCGCCGCCCGGGTGCCGGCCGGCGATGTGGACGACCTGGGACAGGAGACGTTCCTGCGGGCCTTTCGCGTGCTGCCCTCGCTCCGCGAGCCCGCGAAATTCTCGTCCTGGCTGCTGGGCATCGCCAACCACGTGTGCGTGGACTGGCATCGCTCCCGGCGGCGGGCCGTGTCGCTGGACGCTCAGCCCATCGACCCGGCCGACACCAGGGCCGACCATCGGCCGCCGCCGCCGCAGCCCGACGAGGCCGCTGAGAGCAAGGAAGCCGCTCAGCTCCTCTTGGAGGCCCTCGACCGCCTGCCCGAGACCTATCGGGTGACCCTGGTGCTCAAGCACATGGACGGCTTGAGCTGCCAGGACATCGCGGATCGGCTGGGCGTGGCGCTCGGCACCGTGACGAGCCGCCTGGCCAGGGGCTACCGGATGCTGCGGGACCGCCTTGGCCACCTCAGAGACGTGTCGCAAGAGTAATACCCATGAGCTGCGAACGCTTCGCTAACTCGCTCGACCTCTACGCCGCCGGCGAGCTGGACGCCGCGACGGCTGCCGCGCTCGAGCGCCACGCCGCCGGGTGCGGGGCCTGCCAGGCCCGCATCGCGGAGGCGCGGGAGCGCCTTGCCGAGCTGGAGGCCTGCCTCGCCCGGTGCCGCGTCGGCGACGACTTCGTGGCGCGGACGATGGCGCAGGTGCGCCTGGAGCCGCCGCGGGCCGAGGAGCCGCTGGTCCCGCGGGTCACCCACCCCGTGCTGCGCTACCTGACGATGGCCGCGGCGGCCGCGCTGTTCATCCTGGCGGGCTATGGGTTCCTGCGTGGCACGCCGTCGGCGCGCTTCGTGGGCGGGCCGATGGCTCGGATCGGGCGCGAGGCCGCGTCGCTGGTGCCTGGGGCCGCGCTGTCGAGCGGCGACATCGTGGCGACGCCGCGCGCGGCGAAGGAGGTGGCGTTGGTGGACCTGGCGCGTGGGCGGATGCGCGCGGCGGTCAAGCCGGCGTCGGTGCTGCGGATCGCCGACCCGCGGTGCGGCACGGTGGCGCACCTCTCGCGCGGCGGGGTGATCATGGGCGTCCGCGAGCAGGGCGGCTGCTCGGCCGTCTCGACGCCGCTGGCGCGGGTCACGGCGCTAGGCGGCGCGGTGAGCGTGCACGTGGTGCCGCAGGCGGGGGCGTCGGGCGAGGGCGGCTTCAGCGGGCTCGTGACCCTGAAGGCCCACGACGGCTGGGCTCGGGTGCAGATCGCGAGCTACCGCGGCGGGGCCGTGATGCTCCGCCCCGGGCAGGCCCTCATCCTGCGCAGCGGCCGGCGCGTGCGCGCCGGCGCCCAGCCGCTGGCCTACGACGAGATCCGCCGGCGCCTCGAGCGCCAGCGCGAGGGCATCGGCCAGCGCCTCGAGCACTTCCGCCGCCAGTGGGAGGACGTGTCGCGCATGGTGCGCTTCGCCCCGCCCGAGGAGATGCCCAGGCTCTTCATCCACGGCGTGCGGTTCCAGGCCGAGATCAACAAGTCCGCCGCCCTCCAGCGCGAGATCGACCGCCGACTCGACCTGCTCCACCGCATCGAGCAGGACCCCGAGATCCTCCCCGTCCTCCGCCGCGAGCGCTGAGCCTGCTGCCGAGGACATATGGGGCCAGAGCGAAGCCCTCCCGCAGGCTGTGGGGCCTGCGGGAGGGCTGTTTGCATTCGGTCGGACGGCGCGGGTGCTACTCGCCGGGCGCGGGAGGCGTCTCGAGCGGGGGGGGCTGGGGCTCCTCGGGCTGCGGCGGCTCGGGCTGGGCCGGCTCGGGCGGCGGGGGAGGAGGCTCCTCGACCCCGCGGTTGACCCACTGGCGCATCCGCTTGCCCATCTTGAAGTCCACGACCGTCTTGGGCGGGACGTGGACGACCTCGCCCGTCTTGGGGTTGCGCGCCTTGCGGGCGGCGCGCGAGACGGTCTCGAAGACGCCGAAGTCGCGGAACTCGAGGCGGTTGCCTCGCGCGAGCTCCTCGATGCAGGCGTCGAGGAACTCCTGAACGATGTCGCGGACGAGCATCTGCTTCTGCTTCAGCCGCTCCGCGATCTTGTTCGTCAGTTCCTTCTTCGTCGTCGTCCCCATGCTACGCCCCCTTTCTTCGACACGGCCGGGTCGCTGGGCACAGCGCCGTGAGCCCTCCGCCGGTGGGCGGTCGCGGAACGGATC
>CBFDBL010000367.1:0-6575 GCA_965603035.1 uncultured bacterium | reverse complement strand
CGTGACACGCGTCTGCCCTTCGGCCCCTACCTGTCGGTGGGCTCGCTGGTGGCGGCGCTGCACCACGAGCAGATCGCCGCGTGGTTCGCGAGCTTCTCCGAGGCGGTGCACGGCGGACTCTGAATGGCCGGCAGCGCTCCGCCCTCGCAGGGGGGCCGGACTTCGCCCTGAAGGGCGAGACTCCGAACGGGCCGGGGCGCGTCTTGAGTCCACGCCTTCAGGCGTGAGTGGGGCTACCGATGGCCAACACGGCACGTCGGACCTGTGACTCGTCTATGGGTCGCCTGGCCGCAGCAGTGCTGCTCGCGCTCGCCTGCATGGCGGGCTGCGACTACCCGGAGCTCCGGCGGCGCGCCGCCGCGCAGGAGCAGGAGATCGCCGACCTGCGCGAGCTGAACGGCACCCTCACCCAGCAGCTCACCAACGCCCGCGCCGACGTGCTG
The DNA here is from genome assembly GCA_965603035.1 of uncultured bacterium. Classification (GTDB taxonomy): domain Bacteria; phylum Planctomycetota; class PUPC01; order DSUN01; family DSUN01; genus CAZDNN01. The sequence goes on along the minus strand of CBFDBL010000367.1, from coordinate 6,132 downwards.
CGGCTCGAGGCCGAGCTCGAGCGCCGCGCAGGCACCCTCGGCCCGGCACGCGCTGCCGCAGGCACGCCGGCGCTGGAGCCGAAGCGCGCGGCGCTCGCCAGCGCGCTGGCCGGGGCGGGCACGACCGTCGCGGCGCGCGGCGCGAGCCTCGCCATCACCATGCCCTCGGCGTTCGAGTCGGGCAAGGCCACTCTCACATCGAGCGGCCGCGCGGCGCTCCGCCGCATCGGAGCGGCCATCAAGAGCCAATGCCCTGGCTGGGAAGTCGGCGTCGCCGGCCACTCCGACTCCACCCGCATCGCCAAGACCGCCACCCGCCGTCTCTATCCCACCAACTGGCATCTCAGCGGCTTCCGAGCCCTCGCCGCCATGGACTACCTCAACCGCTCGTGCGGCATCGCGGCCTCGAAGCTCCATTTCCGCGGATACGGCGAGCACCACCCCGTCGCGTCCAACGCCACCGCCGCCGGCCGCGCCCGCAACCGCCGCATCGAGATACTCCTCGACCCGCCAAGATAGAAGAGGGGACTGCCACAGAGGCACAGAGGACACGGAGAGGAAGGAAGCGAAGGGGAAGATAGGGTCCGCAGATCGCGCAGATTCCGCAGATTGGGGAGAGAAGGGAGCCTGCGCAGAGAGCCATGGACGGCCTGGGAAGGACGGCAGGCGTAGATGCCGCTCGCTGCCCGGGCGGCCGCAGACGTGTCCTATCTTCGTCCTCTACCTGCCGAAGCGAACGGCCGCTCAGTGCGCTCTGTGCCTCTGTGGCAGATCACTCTTCTGGCTCCACGGACCGCGCCTGGATGCGGTAGCGCAGATGGCGGGACTGCATCCATCGGACGGCGAAGATGTCGCGCAGGCCGCGGAAGAGGCGGTTCCACACCCCGTATTTCGCCTGCCCCCGCGTCCTTGGATGGTGGCGGACGGGGATCTCGGCGATGCGGGCACCCTCGAGGCGCAGCAGGGTCGGCAGGAAGCGGTGCATCCCCTGGTACATCTTGAGGCCATCGAGCAGCTCGCGGCGGAAGACGCGGAGCGAGCAGCCCACGTCGCGGATGCTCTCGCGGGTCAGCCAGTTGCGGGTGCCGTTGCCAATCCGCGAGGAGATGCGGCGGAGCCAGGTGTCCTGGCGCTTCGCGCGGATGCCGCACACGCAGTCGCAGTCGCCGGCGTCGAGCCGCTCGACCATCGCGGGCAGGTCGGCCGGGTCGTTCTGGCGGTCGGCGTCCATCATGGCCACGTAGTCGCCCCGTGCGGCGCGGAAGCCGGCGTCGAGCGCCGCGCTCTGCCCGCAGCCCGCCTCGAACTGGATCCAGCGGACGCGGGGGTCCTCGGCGGCGACCTCCTGGATGCGCGCGAGCGAGGCGTCGGTCGAGCCGTCGTCCACGAGGATGAGCTCGGTGTGCTCGTAGAGGGCGCCGAGCGCCTCGCGGCAGGCCTCGACCAGCGGGCGGATGTTGTCCTCCTCGTCCTTGACGGGCACGGCGATGGACAGGCGCGGCCGGCTCACTGCGACGGCTCCTGCGCAGGGGCGGCGTCCCGCCGCCGCTTGCGGTAGATGAGCATCAGGTTCCGCACGTAGATGATCGTGTTGAAGGCCTGCCCCGCGATGATCACGGCGTCCTGCCGCCAGACCGCGTAGGCCAGGAGGCCCCACGAGCCGAGCAGGCTGAAGTACCAGAAGGCGATGGGCACGATGCTCTCACCACGCCGCTCCGACGCGATCCACTGCACGGCGAAGCGGCCGACGAACATGGCCTGCGCCACGAACCCCAGGATCAGCCAGAACCAGGGATTGAGGTGCCGCGTCGCCCGCTTGAGCACCGCGCGCGCGCCCTGGCGCCGGCCCTCCTCGTACCTGTCGCCGGCGTCGGCGAGCATGGTGTGGAACGGGTCGTCCGCGACCTCGCGCTGTGCCGCGCGCAGCGCTCGGCGGGCCGCTGCTTCATCGCCGCGGTCGTAAGCCTCGCCGGCTTCCCCGAGCAGGTCGTGGAACGCTTCCGCCGCCTCCGGTGGCTCGGCCGCGGCCCAAGCCGCGACACTGCCCACGGCGGCCAGAAGCAGCCCCAGCGCTGCCAGAAACGCAGCGCTACGCATCGTCCACATGAACCGGCCTCCGTCACGACTCCGTCAGCGGCCCGCCCTGTTTGCGCGACTCCGCCAGACCGTCTGCGAGCCACGCCGCCCCTGGCCGGGACACGGGGACGCTCTGCCTCGTCATTATAGCAGGACCGTTCCACACGTGCACTTCGCCTGCCTCCCTGAGCCTCCGGCGCGCAAGGTCCGGGCGGCGGCGCGCCGAGGTCCACGATGATCTCACACCTGGGCAGGTGTGAGATCATTGCGCATGCCACCGCACGGCGCACGAAACCAGCTCCGCGCATCATGCACCGCCAGCCGCGCGCCCGCCGCAGACACAGGAGCGCGCGCTTACCCGTGAGTGTGGCAGGCTGGTCGCCTGCGTGCACTTCGCCTGCGTCCCTGAAGCCATCGCGAGCGAGGCCCCGGCGGTGGGGCACCGAGGTCCACCATGATCTCACACCTGGGCAGGTGTGAGATCATTGCGCATGCCACCGCACGGCGCACGAAACCAGCTCCGCGCATCATGCACCGCCAGCCGCGCGCCCGCCGCAGACACAGGAGCGCGCGCTTACCCGTGAGTGTGGCAGGCTGGTCGCCTGCGTGCACTTCGCCTGCGTCCCTGAAGCCATCGCGAGCGAGGCCCCGGCGGTGGGGCACCGAGGTCCACCATGATCTCACACCGGGGCAGGGGTGTGATCATGGTGGACGCTATAGCGCTGCGAAGGCGGTCGTCCGGCTGGAGCCGTTGGCCGCTTGACTTTCCTCCGGCGCCGTGGCAAGATGCCGCGTCGTTCCGGCCGTCCGACCACGAGAGGAGACGCAGGCATGGCAGATGAGATCGTCGTGGGGCTGATCGGCTGCGGCGGGATGATGGGGGCGCACGTGCGCGGGTACGGGGCGCTGTGGCAGGCGGGCCTCCGCGGCTTCCGCATCGCCGCGGCCTGCGACACCGCGCAGGAGAAGGCCGAGAAGCTCGCCGCCGACGTCGCCGCGTTCCAGGGCGCGCGCCCGACCGTCTACACCGACTTCCGCGCGATGCTCGACGCCGAGCCGAGCCTCGACGCGGTGGACCTCTCGCTCGTCCACAAGGACCACCACGCCATCGCCATCCCCTGCCTCGAGGCGGGCAAGCACGTGACCGTCGAGAAGCCGCTCGCCGTGACCTGCCGCGCGGGCCAGGCGATCCTCGACGCGGCCGAGCGAAACGGCCGCCTGCTCCAGACCGCCGAGAACTACCGCCGAGCACCCGAGCAGCGCGCCGTCCGCTGGGCGCTCGACCACCAACGCATCGGCTCCCTCCGCCTCCTCTACTGGATCGACGTCGGCGAGCGCCAGTGGTACTGGGCCTGGCGCGACCACCGCGACCTGGCCGGCGGCGGATGGTCCATGGACGGCGGCGTCCACTTCGCCGACCTCTTCCGCTACCACGTCGGCGAAGTCAAGACACTCTTTGCCATCGCCCGCGCCCACTCGACCACCCGCTACCGCAACCGCGAGGAGCTCACCGATCCCGTCGAGGCCACCGTCGAGGACACGACGATGGCCGTCCTGGAGTTCGAGAGCGGGGTGAGCGGGGAGTGGACATCGACGAACGCCGCGCCCGGCCGGCGCTTCAGCGACCGCGCGGTCTACGGCTCCGAGGGCTCGATCACCTGGGGCCACGGCCTGAACGCCCGCGACGCCGAGCTGCCCATGGCCGACCTCATCGCCGAGCACCAGGCCGCCATCGACGAGGCCGAACGCGAGCGCCTGTTCCCCGCCGGCGTCACCGACACGGTCGCGACCGAGCTCTGGGAGTTCATCCAGGCGATCCGCGGCCAGGCCGAGCTCGAGGTCGATGGCCGCGAGGGCCTCAAGGACCTGGCGATCTGCATGGCCATCTACGAATCCAGCACCCTCGGCCAGCCCGTCGAGGTCGCCGCCGTCGAGCGCTGCGAGATCGAGGCCTACCAGGCCGACCTCAACGAGGCCGCAGGCCTGTAGGCATTGCCGATTGGCGATTGCCGATTGACGATGGAGCCCGACCCCGGGGCGGGAGCGCCAATGAAGTACCTCGTGATGGTCTGCCATACCGAGACGTGGCGGAAGACGGGCGGCTGCGGCGCGCCGATGAGTGTCCCGCTACACCGCACGCGTGTACGAGCCTGCTAGAGCCCTCCATGGCCAGATTCATGAAAGAGGTATCCTGGGTCGCGCAGGGCCGTTAGATGCCGTCAGACGGCCTCTATGCGTGTCGGATATTTCGGACTCGCAACCATAGTGGCCGCAAGCACTTGCGGAACCGCGATCCAGTGCAGTTGGGACTTACGACGATGGGCGCGCGACGTCGCCACCCTCGGCGCACCCGCGGTCGTGCCGCCGCCACCACCTCGCCAGCCAGACGACGCAGGTCAGGCCAAGCGCCACGAAGACGGCGCTCATCACCGCCTGGAGCTGCCATTCGTACCGACCGTAGAGCCGCCACATATCCTGACCGGTGAGCAGGTCCATCGGGTCGTCTACGGGCCTCCGCCTCACCAGCGCCCCTACCCCCACAATGGCGGCCATCGCGACGCTGTAGAGGATCAGGCCGACTGTCGCCCACACCACCCACCGGAACCACGGCCGCTCCACCGTCCGCGCCTTCACGCGGCTCCCGAGCCGCGCCAGCATCTCCCCGATGCGGGAGACCCGATACGGCGCCATCGCAGGCTCCCTCCTGCGTCCTGCCCCTCCGCTTCCGCCTCTTCTCCTCCCCTCGAACCTCGCCCCTCGAACCTCGTCCCTCTTCCTCCCTCCTCCCCCCTCCCGCCGGCTGCCCGGCCAGTCGATGCCCATGCCGCCGATCTTGGGGGTGAGGACCATGGTCATGGTGTGGGAGCGGGTGCGCGCGCCGACGCCGAAGAGGACGGTGCCGACGTCGTCGCTCGCGCCCGAGAGGCCGCCGATGACGACCGACTGCCCGTCGCGGACGACGACCTTGGTGGCGAGCTCGGTGACGTCGATCGCGCCGCGTCGGCCCCGCGCGGTGAAGCGCGGCCAGAGCTCGACCTCGACCATCCCGTTGCCGAGGATCCGGGGGCGGACGACCAGCGCTCGGCCGACGAAGCCGCGCTCGAGGAGCACCTTGTAGCCGCGGGGGCCCCAGTAGCCGAGGCGGGTGACGTAGACGTCGGAGCCCATGAGGATCTGGCCCTGCTCGCCGCTGAGGACGACGATGAACATCGACTCGCGGCTGGTGCGTCGGACGCGGCGTGTGGCGGCGTCGAGCTGCGCGCGCCAGTTGCCCCGTGCCACGCCGATGCGGATGCCGTTGCGCCGCGCGAGCTTCGTCGCCGGCGACTGCACGACGACGTTCTCGTCGGCGTAGCGGAACGCCAGGCTGGCCTCGTTGGCGGTCTGGACCTCGGTGCCGATCTTGTCGATCGTGATGGCCACGTTGTTCGACGACGGCGCCGGCATGGCGGCCGGTGGCGCGGGCACGCGGATATCGCCGGGCCTGGGCGTCGGGTACGCCGGCCTGCCTGGCGGCGTCACGATGCCGCCCACGGGCGCGGCAGGCGGATGATGATAGAGGCTCGGGTCCACGCAGCCGCAGACGGCGAGCGCCACGGCGAGCAGCCCCAGTCCGACCCGCTTCGCAGCAAGCATGCGCGGCCCCCCTTTCTCGGGCTCGAGCTCCTCCCCCTGCCATTCTAGCGGATGGCCGGTGCGGAGTCCACCGTGCGCCGCTCGTCCCGACGCTGGAGCATCAGGACGAGAGAGAAGCACGGCAGCACCGGGACAAGGGAAGAGCCCGCGGGGAGAGGGCAAGCACTGCCGCCGGGAGAGGCCGCGGGCACGCGGGACTGATATCCGGACCTCATGAGGTCCGAAATCATCACGCGCGTCGCAACGGTCGCCACGTCGGTGCGGCGGCGACGCCATGGCCGCGCTGGAGGATGCCTGCGCGCGTCGCAACGGTCGCGACGTCGGTGCGGCGGCGACGCCATGGCCGCGCTGGAGGATGCCTGCGCGCGGGAGAGTGGGTCTGACGACGATCCCACACTTGGCCAAGTGTGGGATCGTCGT
>CBFDBL010000366.1:0-6579 GCA_965603035.1 uncultured bacterium | reverse complement strand
CAACAACGTGCGCGCCTGACCGGCAAGGCCTCGCGCCACCGGAGTCTTGCATTACTCATGCAGAGGTCAATAGCCCGAGGCGCTCGTCGCGGGCGGCCGGCCCTCAGAGCGCGCCCCGGACCTTGTCGCGGACCTTCTGGACGTCCTCCCACACGTCGCGCTTGCCGGCGGGGTTGCGCAGCAGGTAGGCGGGGTGGTAGGTGGGCATGACCCAAATGCCGCGCCACTCGATGAAGCGGCCGCGGAGCTTCGTGATGCCCTGCTTGATCTGGAGCAGCCCCCGCACAGCGGTGGCGCCCAGCAGGCAAATGACCTTGGGCTGGATGATCTCGATCTGCCTGTGGAGAAACGGCAGGCACCGGGCCATCTCGTCGGGCGCCGGCGCGCGGTTGTTCGGCGGCCGGCACTTGTTGATGTTCGCGATGTACACCTCGTCGCGGGTGAACTCGATGGCCCCGATGATCTTGGTGAGCAACTGCCCGGCCCGGCCGACGAAGGGGATGCCCTGGGCATCCTCGTCCCGGCCGGGCGCTTCGCCGACGAACATCAGGTCGGCGTCGGGGTCGCCCGCGCCGAACACCACCTGGGTGCGGCCGCCGTGCAGCGGGCACAGGGTGCAGTCGGCGATGCGGCGGGCGAAGTAGTCGAGCTGCTCGCCCTGGTCGAGGCCCTCGGGGATGTCGATCTCGTAGTCCTTTGCGCTGAACAGGCCGACGGAGCTGCGAGTGGTCACGTGCATGGGCGGCGCCGGCGGCGCCTTGGGCGCCGCCGCGGCCTCGGCAGGGGCATCGCGGGGCCCCGCGTAGCGGGCGTAGGGATTCGGGCCGGCGGCCCCGGCGCGCGGCCGCGCGGGCGCCGGGGGCCGTGCGGGCGGAGGCGGAGGCGGGAGCTTCCAGCTCTCGATGCCGAAGCTCCGCTCGAGCTCGACGTGCGCGCGCAGCCCCTTGACGAGGGCCGCGTACTCGGCGCGCGGGTCTGAGGGCACGGGGTCGATCGCCACGGTGGAATCCCCTTCGCGGGCTCAGTATAGCGCCCGCGCGCCCCCGCGTCAAACTGCCCGCTGCGCCGCGGCCCAACGACAGGGCCGCGGACGGCTGGGGGCCGTCCGCGGCCGGTTCGCAGAAGCCAGGGCGTGCCGGCGCGCGGGCGGCGCGCCGACGCGCAGCGTGTGGTCAGGCGTCGCTCTTCTCCTTACGCTTCCGGCGCCGGCGCACGCGAAGGGCCAGCGCGGCGAGCAACCCGCTGCCCAGCATCGTGCAGGTCGCCGGCTCGGGAATCACGCTCTGGGGGTCGTGCGGCGGGGGGCAGTAGTTCACGCAGGCGTTCACCGCGTCGTTGCCGCACGCCATCGTCCAATGGATGCCCAGCTCGGTGGCGCCCTCGTCGGGCAGGGGCAGCGCGTCGAGCGGCACGGAGGCCTCGATGAAGTAGTGCTCGCCGCCGTAGGCGGTGTTGAGGTAGACGAGCTGGCTGTCGGGCGGGCCGGCCACCAGGTCGGTGGCCGCGGCCTTGAGCTCGGACGGCTTCGAGACGCCGTAGGAGGGCACCATCCAGTCGGCGTTGTCGGTGGCGTAGAGGCCGCCCTGGATGTGGCCCTCGTCGCCGGTCGTCTCGATGCCGAAGTCCCACGTGCCGTCGCACAGCATGTCGATCGCGATGTCGCCCGCGTCGTAGCACGAGCGCCCCGTGGGCGGGAAGCCGGTGACGACGGCGAAGTAGGCGTTGTGGGCGTCGTAGGTGAAGTAGATGGCCTCGGCGTCGTAGCCCTGGCCGCCCCAGCCCGGGTTGAGGTAGCCGCAGCCACCGACCCAGTCCTCGCCCCCGCCCCACGTGCCCTGGATGCCGGCATCGGGCACCCAGTCCGCCGATGTGCGATAGGCCAGGACGATGCCCCAGTCGTCGGGGTTGCCGTCCACGTTGACCGTCACGCCGCTGGCCTGGCTCGCCATGAGACCCATCACGGCCATCGCCAGGACGATCGTCCACGTCTTCGCCGCCTGTGCTCCCATTGCGCGTTCCCTTCGCTGTCTGCCTCAAGGTCTCCTGCACCCGGCCACAGCGGCGAAGTGCTAGGCAAGCCTCGTCGGCGACACGCCCTCACCTGTTGCAACCGGCGTGCCAAAGCAGAGCCGGGGGACGCGCGGCGAGCCATAACATCCTTGACACTAGCGACTTAGAAAGTTCCGATACGGGCGCCCGGCCCGCCCCACCCCGGCCTGCCTCCGTACAGCCTGTGGACAGCCCGAGGCGCCGCGGGGCGGCCAGGATCGCTAAGTGCTTTCCAGGGTGGAGCTTACGGTGTATAGCAGTTCGACAGCCAGGCGGTCCTGTCGCCCTGGCACGCCACCCGGCCGCGGTGCGCGCGGCTGCGCGGGCCACAAGCCGTTGGGGGGCAGTCGGTTAGAGCGAGTGGTGGGAGCTGCGCTCAGAGCTGCTCGAGGAAGCGCTTGGCGGCGACGATGTCGGCGAGCGGCTCGTCGCCGACCTCGCGCTCGATGGTGAGGAAGCCATCGTAGCCGATCTCGCCGAGTGCCGCGAGGTAGCGCTCCCAGGGCACGTGGCCCTCGCCGAGCGGGACCTCGGCCTTCGAGCCGTCGTCGCGGCGCACGCCGTCCTTGGCGTGGGTGTGGACGATGAAGTCGGCGAGCTCGTAGACGCCCCGGCAGGGGTCGAAGCCGTTCATCACGAGGTTGGCGGGGTCGAAGTTGACGGCGATGCCCTCGCTGCCGATGGAAGCGAGGAAGTCGTGCATGAGCGGCGTGTCCTCGGGGCCGGTCTCGCAGGCGAGGCATCGGCCGCGCTTGGCGGCGGCTTCGCCCAGGGTGTGGAGCGCGTCGGCGAGGGTCTGGCGCTGGGGGCCAGCGGGCTCGTCGGGGATGCGGCCGATGTGGCTGGTGTGGACGACGACGCCGAGGTCGACGCCGAGGTCGAACATGGCCTGGGTGCGGACGAGCTTCTCGTCGAGGGTGGCGGGGTCGGTGTAGCCGCCGAGCTCGACGCACAGGGCGCTGAGGGTCAGCCCCTGGTGCTCGACGAAGCGCCGGAAGTCGCGGCGGCCGCTCGCCGAGAGGCGCTCGGGCGCCATCTCGCCGCCGGTGACGTAGACCTGGAGGCCGTCGAAGCCCAGCTCCGCCGCCTTCTCGATCCCCCGCCGCACCCCCAGGCGCAGCGATTCGAGCATCACGCCGATCTTCAGACCTGCCATGCCATGTCTCCCGTCGGCTCCCCGTGTCCAGAGGCCCCAGAGCATGCCACAGGACGGGCGGGGAGTCAAAGCGCCCTGGGGGCCACGGCGAAGCCCGCCGCGGGCAGGCGCTCGCGACGGGCTCGAGGTGCGTGTGGGCGTGCGGGTCAGCGCTTGGAGAACTGGAAGCCGGCGCGCGCGCCGCGGCGGCCGTACTTCTTGCGTTCCTTCTCGCGGGCGTCGCGGGTGAGGAAGCCCTCGTCCTTGAGCCTCTGGTGGAGCTCGCCGTCGGTCTTGACCAGCGCGCGTGCGATGCCGAGCACGATGGCGTCGGCCTGCGCCATCACGCCGCCGCCGCACACGTTGGCCAGGATGTCCACCTTGTTGATGGCCTTGACGGCCTTGAGGGGCGCGCGGATGTTGAAGCGGGCGCGGTCGCTGGGGAAGTACTCGTCGGCGTCGCGGCCGTTGACGAGGATGCGGCCCGAGCCGCGGCGCAGGCGCACTCGCGCGACGGCCGTCTTGCGGCGGCCCGTGCCCCAGACAAAGGTGGCGTCGGTGGCGGCCAAGAGGACCTCCTTAGAGCTCGAGCGGCTGCGGGTTCTGCGCCTCGTGCGGGTGCTGGGGGCCTGCGTAGACCTTCAGCTTCTTGAGCATGCGGGCGCCCAGCCGCGAGCGCGGCAGCATGCGCCGCACGGCCTCGGAGACGACCCGGTCGGGATGCTCGGCGAGCATCTGCTTCACCGAGATGGTCTTGAGGTTGCCGGGGTGTCGCGAGAGCCGGTGGTAGACCTTCTGCTCGCGCTTGCGGCCCGTCAGCGCGACCTGCTCGGCGTTGACGACGACGACGAAGTCGCCGGTATCGACGTGCGGGGTGTAGGTCGGCCGGTGCTTGCCCTGGAGGACCATCGCGATGCGGCTGGCCAGGCGGCCCAGCACCCGACCCGAGGCGTCCACGAGGTGCCACTGCGCCGCGACTTCCCCCGGCTTGGCCATGTAGGACTTGGACGGCATGCACGTGCTCCGAAGACGGCTCCCTGGGTGACCAAGAGCTTCATATTATACGGCTTGCGGCATCGCAGATCAACGGCTTTTTCTGCCCAGCCCCCGCGCGCGGCTCGTGACAGGGGGGGCAGGACGGTGGCCTCGCCGCCCTTGCGCACCGCGCGGCCATGCGCTAGGATACCCGCCAGCGGGTGTGGATCCGCCGCGGGGGTGCGACCATGGCTGTCCAGTGTCCTCGCTGCCATCGCCAGTACGACGTCACGCTCTTCCAGTTCGGGCACGTGGTGCGCTGCGAGTGCGGTGCGCGGGTGGACCTGTCGCGGGGGCACGTGGCGTCGCCCGAGGCGGCGCGGGCCGAGCCGCAGGCAGCTCCGAGGGAACAGGTCGAGAGCGCGGCGTCGTCGGCCGGCTGGCTGGTGCTCGTGCGGCACGCCGAGGCGGGCGTGGGGGCGGAGGGCCTGGGCGAGCGTGGGCTCCGCCAGGCGCTCGCCCTGGCGGAGCGGCTCGCGGGGGAGCGCGCCGCGGCTCTCTACACGAGCGACGCGGCGCCCTGCCGCGAGACGGCCCGGCCCATCGCCAGCACGCTCGGCGTCCGCGTCCAGGCGACGCCGCTGCTCGGGGGCGCGGAGCCCGGCGGCGCGGTGGCCGTCCTGCGCGAGGCGCCGCGCCGGCACCCGGGGCCGACGATCCTCGCGGTGACCGGGGCGGCCGCGTGCCGGGCAGTGGTGCGCCACGCCCTCGGGCTGCCGGCGGGGGCGCGCGGGGCCTTCCGCGTGGACGCGGCGTCGGTCCACCGCATCGAGGTGGCCGCGGGCGGCTGGCGGGTGGCGTTGCTCAACGACACGTGTCACCTGGGGCCGGGGGGCGGGGCTCGTGAGTGAGCCGATCACACCAGGCGTGCACGACTACATCGCGAGCCGCCACATCGCCGAGGACTACGACCGCTACTTCCACTTCAACGAGCTGTTCCGCTTCGACACCCAGGTGCTGGACCGGTGGCTCAAGCGCCCTGGCCGCCTGCTCGACCTGGGGTGCGGGACGGGCCGCCACCTCGTGCACTTCGCGGCCAAGGGGTTCGAGGTCACGGGGGTGGACCTCTCGGAGCACATGCTGGCGGTGGCGCGCCGCAGGGTGCTGGCCGCGCGCTGCTCGGCCACGCTCGTGCACGGCGACATCACGAGGCTGGACGAGCTGGGCCTCGGGCGCTTCGACTACGCGATCTGCATGTTCAGCACCCTCGGCATGATCTACGGCGCCGCCAACCGCCTCGCCTTCCTCCGCTCGATCCGCGAACGCCTCGAGCCCGGCGGACTCTTCGCCAGCCACGTCCACAACCGCTGGCACAACCTCTTCTACGCCGACGGCCGCGAGTACCTCTGGGCGGCCCTCCGCCGACGACTCCGCCGCGAGCCCGAGGCCTTCCAGAAAAACGTCGACGGCTACCGCGGCATCCGCGGCATCTCGCTCTACGTCTTCTCCGACCGCGAGGTGCGCCGGCTCGTCCGCCAGGCCGGCCTCGTCCTCGACGAGCTGCTCTACCTCAACCGCCGCCGCAACGGCGTCCTCAGCGGCCTCCTCCAAGGCATCCGCGCCAACGGCTTGCTCCTGTGCGCCCACCGGCCCGAGGAGGCCTGACGCGCGAGCGGCGCGGCCCGGCGCCCCGCCGAGGCCGGCCCCGGATGTCAGGCAGCATCGATCGCCGGCTCGGATCGTCCTCGTCGTCGTCCTCGTCGATTTCCTCCGAGCCGGCACCGCGATCCCTATCTCGCTGCTGTTGCGGGAAGACACGCCCAAGCTCACTGACGGCGGAGGCGTTTCGCGAGGTGACGGTCCCGCTGCACCCTGCCGAGGCTGGTGAAAGGGGGCTGTCACTTCCTCCCATGCCCGTGCGGGCCGCGGCTCCGCTCGCCCGTGGCTCCCGTCGCCTGCTCCATGCTGGAGGAGGGGTTCCGCGTTGCAGGTTCCGGGTTCCGGGAGGACGCAGGCCGGTGTACGGGGTCTTCCATGGAGTGCGGCGACCCGAGTCGCCGCTTTCGCTCGCCCGCGGAGCGGGCCGTTCGGAGTCTCCGCCTAGCGGCGGAAGGGCGCCGAGCAAGGGCCGCCGACGCCACTGCTCGGCGGACGTCCTCTCGCCTGAAGGCGAGGACTCCAAACGCGTCGCCCTCATCCGACCGCTCCGCTGGGATGGAAAGCGGTGATTGCATCACCGCACTCCAAAGCCCCGCCCGTGGCGGGGCGAGGACGAACCGCGGCGGCACGCGGCCGCTGGGAGGACGTGGCCCAGAGCCATGCCGCCCCTGTCAAAGCCCTCGGGGCTGACTGCCGCAGACCCCTTGCGTCATCGCCCCCGGCGCCTGCGGGCCACGGAAGGCGGGCCTCGGGACTCGTGG
>CBFDBL010000365.1:0-6611 GCA_965603035.1 uncultured bacterium | reverse complement strand
CCCGGCTGCGTGAGGCGGATGGTCTCGGCGTTCTGGAGGACGAGCGAGAGGGTCTGACCCTCGGCCTCGGCTTCCACCAGCAACATGGGGCGACGCTCGACTTTGCTGCGGCCCAGGTAGGCGACCTGGGTCGAGCCGTCGTGCTTGACCAGCAGCACGGGGTCGCCGGCGGTCAGCTCGCTCAGGTACTGGGTCTTGCCGCCGGGGCAGAGGCAGTAGGCGTGGACGCCGCCGGCGTTGACCCGGAAGGGGCGGGTGGCGACGTAGGGCGTCTCGATGGTCTCGGCGTGGACGAGGAAGAAGGCGCTGGAGGCGTTGCCGACGAGCATGCCCTCGCCGGGGGCCATGTTCGTGCAGGTGTCGACGCACACGCGGTCGCCCATGCCGAGCTGCTGGACGCGGGTGACGGTGGCGGTGACGAGGGGGACGGGCTCGGAGTAGCCGCGGACGGCGGTGCACGTGCGCTTGACCTCGGCGGGGTCGTCGGTGGCGAGGACGATGCCGTCGGCGCCTTTCTCGAGGATCTGGGTGACGGTGAGGGCGTCCTCGGCGCCGGTGACCTGGACCATGAGTCCGGCGCGCTGGGCGATGAGGTTCTCGAGGGGGATGATGGTCCAGTCGCGCATGCGGAGGATGAGGGTCTTGTCGCGGAGCTCGTCGGCGGCGCGGCGCTCGTCGTCCTTGCTGGCGATCTCGTGGTAGACGACGTCGGTGCCGAGCGCGATGTCGCCGTCGGGCGCGACGGTGGTGATGCGCCCGAGGGCCTTGGCCTGGCCGCTGAAGCCCTCGGGGAGGACGACGGCGTCGGCGCCCGCCTCGAGCGCGGCGGTGACGAGGTCCTTGCGCCAGGGGTCGACCAACACCCACACCTGCTTCATGATGCCCTCCGCGTGGCGGCGATGGCGGGGCCGCCGTGCAGAACGTCCAAAGGGATTGCCGGCCTTGGCAGCCCGTGGCAGAGGTCCATTCGGCCTGCGTGCGGCTCCTTGACCCGATCTCGGCGTTGCGAGATCTTGACGAATCCACCGATTCGCCTGCGATCTCGCGCCTTGACCTCGGCCCAAGCCCCTCGCACTCGCCTGCGAAGGGCTTCCGCCACGGACTGCTACCCGTTCCTGGCCTGGTCGAGGAAGGCGAGGCTGTCCTCGACGCCGGCGCCGTCGTGGACCATCCTGCCGATGGCCTGGACGATGTGCCGCGGGCTGTCGTGCTGGAAGGCGTTGCGGCCGATCGAGACGCCGGCGGCGCCGGCGGCGAGGGCGCCCTGGACCATGCGGAACACGGCCTCGTCGGAATCGGTCTTCGGCCCGCCGGCGATGACGACGGGCACGGGGCAGCCGGCGACGACCTCGTGGAAGCTGACGGGGTCGCCGGTGTAGTTGCACTTGACGACGTCGGCGCCCAGCTCGGCGCCGACCCGCGCGGCGTGCTTGACGCAGGAGACGGCATACTCGTCGGGCACCTTGGCGCCGCGGGCGTACATCATGGCGATGAGCGGGATGCCCCACCGCGAGCAGCTCCTGGCCGTGTCGGCCAGGTGGCCGAGCATGGCCGGCTCGGTCGCGGCGCCGACGTTCACGTGCACCGACACCGCGTCGCAGCCGAGCGGGATCGCCTCCTCGACGGAGCACACGGCCATCTTCGCGTCCGGGTCGGGGCCCAGGGCGGTGCTGGCCGACAGGTGGATGATCAGGCCCACGTCCTTGCCGCTGCCGCGGTGGCCGTTCGCGACGATGCCCTTGTGGATGATGATCGCGTTGGCGCCGCCCTCGGCCACCTCGTTGATCGTCACCTTCATGTCCTGAATGCCCGGGATCGGGCCGAGGGTCACCCCGTGGTCCATGGGCACGATCACCGTCCGCCTGGAATTGCGGTCGATGATGCGCTCGAGCCGAATCGCTTTGCCGACCATGGTGCTCGTCCTCCAGTGGGCGCCAGGCTCGCGGCATTATAGCGCGATGGCCCGCCCGTGCCAAGCCCGATGGGCCTGGGGAGGAATGTGGGCTAGGCGCCCCGGGCGAGGTGGAGGGCCTCGTCGGTGGTGGTCTCGCCTGCGAGGATGCGGGCGAGGGCGTGGCGTGCGATGGGGCGCATGGCGGCGCGGACGGCGGCGTGGCGGATGGCCTCGTCGGGCGCGCGTGCGGCGATGAGGGCGCGCAGCCGCTTCTCGGGCTCCATGAGCTCGAAGAGGCCGGTGTGCCCCGCGTAGCCGGCGGCGCAGGCGCCGCAGCCGACGGCGCGGTGGAGGGTGACGCGCTCGGCGCACGCGCCGTCGGGCCCCTGCGGCTCGAGCGACTCGGCGCACGCGTCGTAGGGCTCGCGGCAGCGCTCGCACAGGGTGCGCACCACGCGCTGCGCGACGACGCCGGTGAGCGACTCGGCGAACAGCGAGGGGTCGAGCTCGGCGCTCGCCAGGTGGCTGACCACGCTCGCGGCGTCGTGGCCGAGCACCCCCGCGAGCACCAGGCTGCCCGCCCGGGCCAGCCGCACGGCCAGCACCGCGACGGCGGGGGTGGGCACCTCGCCGATGAGCACCACGTCGGGCTCCATGCACACCAGGCTGCGCAGCGCCGAGAGCGCCGTCAGGCCCCGCGCCTCGTCGATCTCGGCCTGCGCCACCCCCGCGAGCGGGCGCTCGATGAACTCCTCGATGGTGAACACGGCGCGGCCCTCGGCCCGCAGGTGCTCGACGGCCGCGTAGAGCGTCGTCGTGCGGCCCGAGCCGGACGGCCCGGCGACCAGCAGCAGCCCGGAGTCGGCGCCGAGCTGCCGCAGGACGCGCTCGTGCACGTCGCCGGGCAGGCCGAGCTGGTCGAGGCGGGTGAGCGACTCGTCGCACGTGCATACCCGCACGACGAGCGCGTCGCCCATCACGGTCGGGTAGCTGGCCACCCGCACCTCGGCCGGCGGCTCGGCGCCGTCGAGGGGGAAGCGCCCCTGGCGGGGGCCCGTGCTGAGGCCGGGGGTGAGGCCCGCGAGGTCCTCGATATGCTCGACGAGCGCGTCGGCGGCGGGCAGCGGCACGGTGGGCTCGACGCGGATGGCGCCGCGCAGCCGCAGGCGGACGCCGAGCCCGTCGGGCCGCGGGACGAGGAACAGGCGGCTGGCGCCCCGGGCGCGCAGCGCGTCGAGCAGGGCCGCGAGCACCTCGTGCGGGCTCGACGGCCCGATGAGGTAGGCGTCGGGCCGGCCCTCGCCCTCCCCGCCCTCGGGCGCCGCTCCCGCGCCCCCGCCGCGGATGGGAAGCGCCAGGCAGCGCTGGAGGATCTCCAGCAGAGCGCTCTCGCTCGTCACCACAGGCTCGACGTCGTAGCCGGTCACCAGCCGCATCTCGTCGATCGCCTCGACGTCCAGCGGGTTGGCCATGGCGAGGCGCAGCCGGCCCCCGCGCAGCGCGATGGGCAGGACGCGGTGGCGCAGGAGCAGGCGCTCGGGCACGCGCTGGAGCAGGCCGGGCGCCACGCGGACCTGGCGCAGGTCGACGTAGGGGATGCCCCATTCGAGGCTGAGGCCCCGGGCGCGCTCGTCGTCGGCCTGGCGCGGGTCCGCCGCCCCCGGCGGCCGGTGGCGGCTGGTGGCAGGGCGCTGTGAGCTCGGTCTCGCCACGGGTCGGGCTCCGGGGGCGTGGGTCACGGGGCGGCCGGCGCCTGGACGGCGTCGCGGCCGAAGACCTCGAGGAACACCTCGGCGACCATGGGGTCGAACTGCGTGCCGGCGCAGCGCTGGATCTCCTCGCACGCGTGCTCGTGGGAGTAGGCCGCGCGGTAGGGCCGGTCGGAGGTCATGGCGTCGTAGGCGTCGCAGGCGCAGAGGATCTTGGCGCCCAGCGACAGCTCGTCGCCGCACAGGCCGTCGGGGTAGCCCCCGCCGTCCACCCGCTCGTGGTGGTGGCGCACGTAGTCGAGGATCGACGCGAACTCCCCGACGGGGCCGAGGATGCGCTCGCCGAGGACCGTGTGGGCCTTGATGTGCTCGTACTCCTCGTCGGTCAGGCGTCCTGGCTTGTGGAGGACGGCCTCGCGCACGCCGATCTTCCCGATGTCGTGGAGCAGGCCGGCCAGCTCGAGCCGGGAGAGATCGGGCGCGGGGAACTCGAGGTGGGCGGCGGCGGCCACGGCATGCGCGGCCACCCGGTCGGAGTGGCCGCGGGTGTACGGGTCCTTGGCCTCGAGGGTGTTGGCGAGGGTCTTGAGCATGGAGAGGAAGATCTGCTGTATCCGTTGGTTGGACTCGAGGAGCTCGAGGGTCCGCAGCTCGACCTCCGCCTCGAGCTGCCTCTTGTGGCGCTGGCTCTGGATCTCGAGGTCGCGGGCGCGCAGGGCGCGGTCCACGGTGAGGGCGATGGTCTCGATGGCGAAGGGCTTGGTGACGTAGTCGTAGGCGCCGCAGCGCATGGCCTCGACGCCGCTGCTCAGCTCGAAGACGCCCGTGATGATGATCACCTCGGTGAAGGGGCGGCAGGCCTTGACGCGCTTGAGCAGCTCGATGCCGTCGAGATCGGGGACCCGCAGGTCGGTGATCACGACGGCGTAGTCCTCGCGCGCCACCCGCGCCAGGGCGCGCAGCGAGCTGCCTTCGGCGTGGCAGGTGAAGCCCCGCGCGGCGAGCGCGCGGGTCAGCATCTGCTGGATGCCGATCTCGTCGTCCACGATGAGGACCTTGTGCGGATCGTCCATGGCGGTGCCTCGCGGGGACCCCGGTCAGGTTAGGCGGCTGGGTGCGGCGAGCCCTCCGCGGGCGCTGGCAGCCGCGGCACCCAGGGCCGCGCCCGCCAGCGCCTCCCCGCGCCGGCGATTCCTGAGGTAGCAACTCCCCGGGCGCTGCTTGAGGTAGGCCTTGACCTCCGTGCCGATCTCGCTGATCTCGGAGTGGTGTCGGAACTGGCGGCCCTCGTTCGAGACGATGGCGACCGAGACGCCCATGAGCGGGAAGCGTCGCCCGCGGCCCTGGCGGTCGATGCTCGTGATCCAGCCGGCCTGGCGGTCGGCGTCGTCGTAGAGGTAGGGCATGCGCCGGTCCACGAGCTCGCAGATCCGCGCCGCCGTGGCCTCGGCGCGGTCCACGCTCGTGATCACCACGAAGTCGTCGCCACCGATGTTGCCGATGAAGTCGCTGCTCGTGCCGTTCCCCGGATGATCCACGGCCTCGAGGACGATCCCCCCCAGGACCCGCAGCGCCTCGTCCCCCCGCTCGAAGCCGTAGCGGTCGTTGAAGGCCTTGAAGTGGTCGAGGTCGATGAACAGGACGGCGAAGCGGCCGCCGCGGCCCAGGCGCTCGGCGAGCTCGGCCTTGATCGACGCGTTGCCGGGCAGCCGCGTCAGCGGGTTGGCGTCCAGCGACGCCCGGGCGCGGGTGATGGCGCGGTTGATGCGGGCGAAGAGCTCGGCCTCGTCGAAGGGCTCGACCAGGTAGTCGTCGACGCCGCCGTTGACGGCCGCCACCCGGCTCTCGAGCTCCCCGCGGTGGGTCACCACCACGATCGGCACGTGGCGCAGCAGGACGTTGGTCTTGAGCCGCCGGCACACCCCCACCGGCGAGCTGCCCCCCACGCTCAGGTCGCCCACGATCAGGTCGGGGCGGCGCCGCAGCGCGATGGCCTCGAGCTGGTCCTCGTCGTGCGCCACCAGCACGGCATACTGGCGCGCCACCAGCCCTGCCACCAGCGGGGCCGGGTTGCTGTCGAGCACGACGAGCTTGTCGAGGATGCCGGCCACGAGCCGCTGTCCTCTGCGGCCGATGCCGGCCCGCCGACGGGGCGGGCCGCAGCATCAGCAGTTGCTGGGCCACGGTTCCGCAGCTCTGCAACAGCAAATCCGGTGCCATTCGGCCACGGCGCCCGCCGGAAGGCGGCCGGCGACGCATAACCCCATCCGACGCAAGTGCTTGGGAGGTCGCGTCCTGGGGCGAGCCTGGGGCGCCGACGGGGTGCTCGGGCGACGCAAATGCCGTCGCGCGGACGCCTTTTCCCGCATGTGTGTGGGGGGGCTCAGAGGCGGGTCTGGGCACGCTCGATGGCGCTGCGCAGGCGCGAGCGCGTGGCGGAGTCCGTCTCGCTGGCCAGGGCGGCCTTGAGCTCGGCCACGAAGGGCCCGGCCGACGTGCCGGCCATGTGGAAGGCGTTGGCGGCGGCGCGGCGCTCGGCCACGTTGGGCGACTGGAGCATGTCGAGGAGGGCGGCGAGGAAGGGGCCGTCGCGCCGCGCCGTCGTCGCGACGACGTAGAGGAGGGTGGCGCGGACGTCGGGGTCGCTGGCGCGGTGGTAGGCGTCGATGAGCCTGGGCGCGTAGGGCCGGCCGCGGGCGCCCGAGGGCACGTCGCGCTTGAGCGAGCTGACGAGGTCGCGCTTGCTGGCCGAGGCCAGGATGCCGTCGAGGTGTCGGACGACGTCGGGGTCGGCCGGGGAGAGCTTGAGGAAGGGCTCGAGCTCGCGGCGCTCGTCGCCGCGGGCGCGGAGCAGCAGCGCGACGGCCACGCCCGGCGCATCGTCGGGCTTGTGCCGCGCGAAGTGCCTCAGGACGTCGACCTGGAGCGGGTCCAGCCGCGGCTGGCCGTCGGGCCCCGTGCCGAGGGCCGGGGCCTCGCCGCCGGCGACCTCGTGACCGGACCCGCCT
>CBFDBL010000364.1:0-6617 GCA_965603035.1 uncultured bacterium | reverse complement strand
CCTGTCCTCGCGCCGGCGGCGGCGCAGCAGGCCGAGGCCGCCGAGCGCGAGCAGGCCGACGGTGGCCGGCTCGGGGATGTATGCCTGCATGCCGTTGCCCTGGCCGTCGAGGACGACGAAGGCGCTGTAGTCGGCAACCGTCCCGCCGGTCGCGCCGAGGTCGCCGCCGGCCGACAGCCCGGAGCGGTAGAGCCAGTCGATGCCGCCAACGCTGACCAGGCTGCCCGGGCCGGCGTCGAAGGCGGCGAGCAGGACGTCGATGTCGGGGTCGTCGAGGCCGACGCCTGCGAACTTGCCGAGGGCGTGGATCGCCGCGATCTCCACGGGGCCGGGCATCAACGGCGAGTCGGTGCCGCCCCAGAGGCCCAGGTCGTCGATCAGGCCGTCGAAGCGGTTGCGTCGCGTCCCGCTCCCGTCGGCGTTCGGCGCGAAGAGGCCGATCAGCAGGGCGTTCGCCACGTCGCTCGTATCGATCGTGTTGTTGGCGTTCGAGTGGCTCTTCTGGGCGACCTGCATGCCGTTGACGTAGAGGGTCATGACGCCGCCGTCGCCAATGTCGTTGGCCATGTAGGTCATGGCCACGTGCTGCCATTCGTCGGTCACGACCGGCCCGTCGTTGGTCCGCACGGTCAGCATATCGCCCGAATTGTCGCCGAAGCGCAGGAAGCCGTAGACGTCGTCCTCGTCACCGACCTGGAAGGCCAGGGAGTCGCGGTCGCCCCTGCCCTCGATGATGGCTCGCCCGGAGGAGCCGCCGGAGCCGCCGTGGCCGACCTGGCCGCCGAGGGTATCGGGCTTGATCCAGGCCGCGATGGCCAGGCGGTTGTAGTCGTCGAGGAAGAAGCCGTCGTCGATGACCACGCGGTCGTTGTCGCCATTGTTCGTGCCGCCGGCGCCGCGGAACTCGTAGGCGAGCTGGGCGCCGACGATGCCCGGCTGGTTGATGATGGCATTCGCGATCGTGCCGGTGTGGCCATCGGCGGAGTCGGCGGCGGTGCTGCCGCCGGTCTCGTCGAGCTTCCAATGGGCCTGGAGGCTGGTGGTGACTGGCGGCGCGGTCAGCGTGCGGAGCTGGTAGGCCGTGATGTGGGCGTTGCCGAAGCCGTTGGTCGCGAGGGTGAGGGCCTGGGAGGTGGCATCGGCGGTGAAGGTGCCGACGCCGTATTGGCCGAAGCCGCCCTGGCTGGCGTGGAGGTCCACGCTGCTCTCGGCCGCCTCGCCGTCGCCGAAGGTCATGACGTGGTTGTTGTTGGCGGCGCGCAGGTCGGTGAAGAAGACCTGCACCTGGTACTGGTCGCCGGGGTTCAGGTGGCCGCCGCCGATGCTGATCGACGGAGACGTGCCGCCGCCGTAGTCGAGCTTGTTGAGCAGCGCGTCGAGGCCCGCGTCGCCCGTGGAGTTGCCGGCCAGGAAGTTCCCGCCCGTGCTCTTGGGCAGCAGCGCGTTGCTGTTGGTGAACATCACGCCGTTGACCGTGACGTACCCTGTGTCGGAGTTGCGCGCGTTGACGGCCTCGACGGCCCTGCCGGCCGTCAGGATATCGCCGGGCGTCGCCGTGTTCAGCGCCGGTCCCCACGCGATGGGCGCGGCGGGCGCCTCGGCCACCGGGAACAGAAGGCCCAATGCGGCCACGAGGATGATGATCGGGCCTGGTCGGCGATGCATGGCGTACCCCTCTGTGTCAACCGTCGCATGTCAGCGCCTGCGGCGCCTTCGGGCCAGCCCCGGCCCGCACAGGGCCAGGAGCGTCAACGCGGCCGGCTCGCGGATGACGTCGCCGCCCACGTCCTCGGGCTCCACCGAGAGGGTCGCATAGGTGCGGTCCGCGATCGTCTCGGTGCCGCAGACCCACAGGTCCGACGCGCCCTTTGTGATCTCGCACACAATGGGATCATTATTCAGCAAATCGCGTGCCGGCCGTCGTGGTCCACGCCGGTTTCTCAAGGAAATCGTATCCCCTGTATTCGAAACAGGTTAGGGGCCGCCCTGCGCGGCCGCGGCGCGGCCCGCGCGACCGGGCGCGGCCCCCCATGTTGACGATCGGCAACATGATGCGGCCCAGAAGCCGCTCCCCTGGCCACATGCGCTGTCGTGGCAAGGACTTGCCGCATGTTGACGGTCGTCAACATCTCGGACACGAGTCCACGTCGGCGGAGACTCCCACTTGAGCTTTACCGCCGCGGAGCGTATAGTAGGCGCTCGTGCAACGATGGCCGTCGAGCCTGCCAGCGCATCCTGCGCGCAGGGTCGGCGAGGCGAAACGCAGGCTGGGCACACCTTATGGGATCGAGCGGCCCTGCGGTCGTCCCCATGAGCCTTGCTCTCGCCGGGCGTAGCCCGCGGTAGGAGGACAAGTCATGGACCGACGGGAGTTCCTGAGCCTGACGGGTGTCGGGGCCGCATCATGGCTGCTGCCGTGGGGCGGCGCGGCACGGGCCGCTGAGGCCCCGGCGACGAGGCCCAACGTCGTGCTCGTCATGACCGACGACCAGGGCTACGGCGACCTCGGCTGCCTCGGCAACGACCAGATCGTCACCCCCCACCTCGACGCCTTCCACAAGCAGGCCACCCGCCTCACCGAGTTCCACGTCGATCCCACCTGCGCGCCGACCCGCTCGGCGCTGATGACCGGCCGCTACTCGACCCGCACCGGCGTGTGGCACACCATCATGGGCCGCTCGCTGCTCGCCGCCGACGAGACGACCGTCGCCGACCTCTTCCAGGCCGCGGGCTACGCCACCGGCATCTTCGGCAAATGGCACTTGGGCGACAACTACCCGTTCCGGCCGCAGGATCGCGGGTTCAGCGAGACCCTCTGCCACGGCGGCGGCGGCGTCGGACAGACCCCCGACTTCTGGGGCAACGACTACTTCGACGACACCTACTGGCACAACGGCGTCCCCAAGCCCTTCAAGGGCTACTGCACCGATGTCTTCTTCGACGGCGCCCTGCGCTTCATCGAGGCCCACAAGGGCAAGCGGCCCTTCCTCTGCTACATCCCCACCAACGCGCCCCACGGCCCCTACAACGTGCCGAAGAAGTACGAGGACCTCTACACGAAGAAAGGCATCAAGGGCGGCCGCGCGAAGTTCTGGGGCATGATCACCAACATCGACGAGAACATGGGCCGACTCCTCGCCAGGCTCAAGGAATGGGGCATCGAGGAGAACACGATCGTCATCTTCATGACCGACAACGGCACCTCCGGCGGCCTGAGCGGCGGCCGCCGCGGCAGGAAGGGCTCGGAGTTCGACGGCGGCCACCGCGTGCCCTTCCTCATCCGTTGGCCTCGTAAGATCAAAGCGGGGCTAGACATAGACACACTCGCCGCCCACATCGACGTGCTGCCCACCCTCGCCGGGCTCTGCGGCGTCCCCGTGCCCGGCAAGCTCGTGCTCGATGGCGCCAGCCTCGCACCCCTGCTCCTCGGCGACAAGGTCAAGTGGCCCGACCGCACCCTCTGCGTCCACTCCCAGCGCATCGACCACCCAAAGAAGTGGCGCAAGGCCGCCGTCATGACCCAGCGCTGGCGCCTCGTCAACGGCAAGCAGCTCTACGACATGGCCGCCGACCCCGCCCAGAAGACCGACGTCGCCAAGCAGCATCCCGATGTGGTGCAAGCACTTACGAAGGCCTACGACGCCTGGTGGGAGAGCCTGAAGCCCCGCTTCGACGACTACTGCCGCATCGTGCTCGGCACCGACCACGAGAACCCCGCACGCCTCACCTGCCACGACTGGCACAGCGGCGCCTGCCCCTGGAACCAGGGCGCCGTTCGCCGCGCCCCGTGGGCCACGGGCGCCTGGGCCGTCGAGATCGCCCGCGCCGGCCGCTACGAGATCACCCTCCGCCAGCAGCCCGCCGAGGCCGCCTGCCCCATCGCCGCCGACGAGGCCTGGCTCAAGCTCGGCGACGCCGAGGCCACCAAGCCCATCCCCAAGGGCGCCGCAGCCGTCACCTTCGCCCTCGACCTCCAGCCCGGCAAGGCCGACTTCCAAACGCGCTTCACCGACAAGCGTTCCGGCAAGTCCCGCGGCGCCTTCTTCGCCACCGTCCGCCGGCTCGGCGGCTGAGCGCGCCGAATCGGACTCGGGGGGCGCGCCGGTTCGGACATTGTGAAATCTGTCACAAAGCGCGTTCCGGGATGCCTCTTCTCTCGTCCCGATGCTCCGGCGTCGGGACGCACGGAACGCCGCTCCAGCGGCACGACGCGCAGGAAGGCCCGCCTCGCGACCACCTGATCTCTCCCCCCGGCGCCGGCGTCCTCTTCCGCCTGCTCCTGTGGGCGGGGTGTCCCTGCCCCGCGTCTTGCCCCGCCCCGCTCACAGGCGCTCGCCGCTCCACCCTCTCCGCTCGTCCCCATGCTCCGCGTGGGGACGCCGCGACCGCCGCTCCAGCGGCACGACACGCATCACGGCCCGCCCGGCCGTCACCTGCCCCCTGCCCCCGACGCCGGAGCGTCACCGCGCCCGTCCCGACGCTGGAGCATCGCGACGAGCAGGAGCAGGCCGCCAGACAACACACACCACAGAGCGAAGCGGTCGCCTTCGGCGAAGGTCAGGAAGGCATGCGCGGCCTCTGGAAGTGGGCAGGCCACAGAACTCGGCCACCCGGCCGTCGAGCATCCATTACCCTAGCACTACAACGCTACTTCTCGGAGCGTCGCCAAAGAGGTCATTCCGAGCGAAGCCACGCGGAGCCGAGGAATCTCTCTTCTCGTGCGCCTGAGGGAAGAGAGATGCCTCGACAGGCTCGGCATGACACATCGGGGAGGCGCTCTCCCTAAGACGTGATGGCTCTTTGGCTTACGAGTCGCTCTCACGCGCGATCTAGCGTTGTAGTGCTAGCATCTAGTTCCCTCTTGCATCTCCCGCCCGCCCGCTGTAAGACCCCGGCCGCGCGAGCGAGCGCTTGACTCGCCGGTGGCTCGGCGGTAGGCTGCCTGCCACGCTGAGCAGCCGAGACCACCGTGCGGGCCAGGGCCAGCCGGAGGGGGCCCGAGAACTCCCCGCGCTGTGGTGGGAGGTCCCGCGGTGCCGGGCCGAGGTGATCGGGGATGAGGCGACGCGAGTTCCTCAAGATGCTGCCGCTCGGCGCCGCGACGCTCGCCGGAGCGCGAGCGCGTGGGGCGCCGGGCCGCGATGCGGAGACGCGCATGCGGCCGAATATCGTGACCGTGCTCGTGGACGACATGGGCTATAGCGACCTGGGCTGCTTCGGCGGCGAGATCGAGACGCCCCACCTCGACGCCCTCGCCGCTGGCGGGGTGCGCTTCACCCAGTTCTACAACACCGCCCGGTGCTGCCCGGCCAGGGCGAGCCTGCTGACCGGCCTCTACGCCCACCAGGCCGGCATCGGGCTCATGGTCTACCGCGATTGCGGCGAGGGCTACCGCGGCAATCTCAACGACCGATGCGTGACCCTCGGCGAGGTGCTCGGCGCCGCCGGCTACCAGACGATGCTCGTCGGCAAGTGGCACTGCGGCCACCAGCCGCGCTCGCGGCCCGAGGTCCGGGGCTTCCAGCGCTTCACCGGCGTCTACCCCCACATCGACAGCTACTGGAAGATCCTCCCAGGCTGCGACGTCTTCCGCGACCGCAAGCCCCTCATCCCCGCCAGCGACAACCCCGTCAACCCCTACCGCCCCGACCAGGAGTTCTACACCACCGACTTCTTCACCGACGCCGCCCTCGACTACATCGACCAGGCCCTCGGCGACCGCTCCAAGCCCTTCCTGCTCCACCTGTGCTACAACGTCCCCCACTTCCCGCTCGAGGCGCCCGACGCCCTGATCGAGAAGTACCGAGGCCGCTACGCCAGGGGCTGGGACCGGCTGCGCGAGGAGAAGCTCGCGCGCATGAAGGCGATGGGCATCGTCGGCCCCAAGCAGACGCTGCCCCGGGTCCGAGGGTTCGCCCGACGCAGGGACAAGGGGCTCGTGCATCAGCGCGCCGCGGTGACCGGCCCGCTGCCCGCGTGGGAGTCGCTGAGCGAGGCGGACCGCGAGGAGCTCGATTTCCGCCGGGCCATCTACGCCGCGCAGATCGACCGCCTCGACCACAACGTCGGCCGCATCGTGGCGCGCCTGCGCGAGCGCGGTGCCCTCGACAACACCCTCATCCTGTTCGTCTCCGACAACGGCTGCTCGGGCGAGCTCGGCCCGTTCGGCATGAACTGGGGGAAGTACCGGCGGGCCAACTACCGCTCGTGGCGCAAGCAGAGCGGCTGGAGCATCTCGCAGGGCCAGTGCTGGGCCAGCGCCTCGAACGCCCCGCTGCGCAAGTTCAAGATCTTCGTCCACGAGGGCGGCATCGCCTCGCCCTGCATCGCCCACTGGCCCGCGGGCATCGGCTCGCCGGGGCGGCTCGTCCGCGGCCAGATCTTCCACCTCATCGACATCATGCCCACCCTCTGCGAGCTCGCCGGCGCGGCCTACCCCGAGACCTTCGGCGGCAAGCCCGTCACCCCCGCCCAGGGCATCACCATGGTGCCCTTCCTGCGAAGCCCCGACGCCCCCGCGGCGCGCACTGTTTTGCTCCGCCAGGCCGGATACGCAGCCACGTTCGGCGCGATCGTTCTCCTGTCCGCCGGAGCCCAATCGCGTCGGCGGTTGATCG
>CBFDBL010000363.1:0-6632 GCA_965603035.1 uncultured bacterium | reverse complement strand
TGGTCGGCGACTTCGGCGAGGTGCTGGTCATGGACTGGGGTCTCGCGAAGATCGTGGGCCGCGAGGACATCTGTGCCGCCGACCTCGTCACCAGCAGCCGCGTGGAGAGCGACGCGGGCCGGACCATCGACGGCTCGGCCCTGGGCACCCCCGCCTACATGCCTCCCGAGCAGGCAGACGGCGCGCTCGACAAGATCGACCATCGCTCCGACATTTATTCGCTCGGCGCCATCCTCTACGAGCTCCTCACCCTCGAGAAACCCGTCGAGGGCGAGACCCCGCTGATCGCCGTCGCCAACGCCGCCGAAGGCAAGATCGTCCCGCCCGAGCAGCGCGCTCCTGGCCGCGCCATCCCGCGCGAGCTCTCCGCCATCGCCATGAAGTGCCTTCAGAAGCTCCGCTCCCGCCGCTACCAGTCGGTCGGCGAGTTGCGCAAGGACGTGAGCCTGTTCCTGGAGGGCCGGAGCGTCTCGGCGGCGCCGGACACCTTCGCACAAGGCGTGGTGAAGCTGGTGAAGCGCAACAGGGCATTGAGTGTCTCCGTCGCGGCCGCCGCGGTGGTTATTGTGGCGCTGACGTCGTTCTTCGTCGTGGGTCTCAAGCGACAGCGGGACGACGCCGTGGCGGCGCGGGCCACCGCAGAGAAGGAGAGAGCGGCAGCCCAGGATGCACGCGATCGAGAGCGGACCACCGCCCTGGCCGCGTCAAGGCGTTTCGCAATGCAGGCGGTGCGAGCGGCGGAGACCGGCCGCTGGGACGAGGCTGAGCGGCGGGCCGGCGATGCCGACGAGGTCGCGCTGCGTAGTCCGTGGGGGGCCTATGCGAGGGGCGTGTTCGCCCGGATGAGGAACGACCACGAGATGGCCACCAAGCTCTTCCGCGACGCTCTGAAGGCGGACCCTGAGCACGCCGAGAGCAGAGCGGCCCTTTCGGCCACCCTCGCCACGATGGGCGAACTGGCACGCGCAGAGGAGGTGATTCGAGACCTGAGCAGCGCCACTGACTGGCGCACGCTGCTCAACGTCGGGGAGACGCTGTACCGAGCCGGACGCTGGAGGGATTGCCAGGCCCCCTTCCAGCGAGCGCTGGAGTTGATGGAAAAGGAGAAAGACGCATCCAAGGGGCTCAGGGCTAAGACATCTGGCGCCGTGCAGGCGAAGATCGAGCACTCCCAGAAGGCACTGGAGAAGGCACTGGATACGGCTCGAGTCAGGGCAGCGTGTGAGGGGTTCGAAGGACAGATCAAGCGACTTCCCGCCAAGCAGCAGATCAAACGAGTGGTGGCCAAGCTCAACGAGATCAACGGGACCAAGATCACAGGACGAGACGCTGTGATCAAGGACCAAGAGTGGGTGGAAGTCCGGTTCACCGAGAGCAGGTTGCGATTCCTGGACCCGCTCAAGGGTCTGCCACTGCGAAAGCTCTCGCTCATAAGGGCGAACGTCGAGGATCTGCTCCCGCTGAAGGGCATGCCGCTGACCCATCTGCTCTGCTACCATTGCCGTCACGTGAGCGACTTGACGCCACTGAGAGGCATGCCGCTGACGCGCTTGGAGGTGCATGCCTGCGGCGGCGTCAGCGATCTCAGCCCCCTCGCGGGCATGCTGCTGGCACACTTGGACTTGCTTGGCGCCCGCGGAGTGACCGACCTGACCCCACTGAAGGGCATGCCGTTGGAGCGCCTGAGCATCCACAGCACTGGGGTAGCAGACCTGAGCCCGTTGCAGGGGATGCCGATTGAGTTCCTGGTCCTGACGTATGCGCCGGTCGCTGACCTCCGTCCCCTGATCGGGATGCCCCTGAGGCGACTCTACCTGGACAGGACCAGAGTTAGTGACCTCACGCCACTGGCGGGCATGAAGCTCCGCGAGTTCTTGCCGCCGCCGAAGAAACAGCTCACAGCCGCATCGCTTGAGCTGATCGAGACCTTCGAGAAGCAAGGCTGCAAGATCATCTGGCACGAATGAGAGCACGATGCTCGGACGGGAGCCGTGAATGCCTCGACCACGGGAGAGCACCAAGTGACAAAGCGGCGTGCGAAGTGCTCGCGGTGCCGCGAGCGATTCGAGTTCGAGGTGACGGGGGGCCGGCACATCGAGTGCCCGCACTGCGGGGCGAGTCTCCGCGCGCCGGCGGCACCGAGCAAGGAAAGGCCCGACCCGCTCGTCGGACAGACGCTGGGGCAGTACGAGATCCTCGAGGTGGTCGGGCGCGGGGGGAGGGGCGCCGTGTACAAGGCGCGGCAGCAATCGCTCGACCGGGTGTGCGCGGTGAAGGTGCTGCCGCGGGCCTTCGCCGCCGATGCGAGCTTCCTCGAGCGATTCCGCCGCGAGGCCCGCGGTGCCGCCGCAATCAACCATCCCTCCGTCATCCAGGTCTACGACGTGGGCGAGGAGAGGGGCTACTACTTCATCGCGATGGAGTTCGTGGAAGGCGAGCACCTGGGCCAGTCGGTCGATCGCGAGGGGCCGCTGGCGCCCGACGTGGCGCGCGACGCGCTCAAGCAGGTGGCCTCGGCCCTCGCCGCCGCACACGCCCTCGGCATCGTGCACCGCGACATCAAGCCGTCCAACATCATGCGAACGCCCGTCGGGCTCGTGAAGGTGGCCGACTTCGGGCTGGCCAAGCGCAGCGGGATGGACATCGACGTGACCGCTCCCGGCTCGCGGCTCGGCACGCCCAACTACATGCCGCCCGAGGTCGCCTACGGCCAGCCCGCCGACGCGCGCAGCGACCTCTACTCGCTCGGCGCCACCTTCTACCACCTGCTCGCCGGCCGCCGCCCCTTCGAGGCCAAGACGGCCAACCAGGTGATCCACAAGCTTCTTCGCGAGGAGCCGACGCCGCTCGCCGAGGCGGCCCCCGCCTGCCCGGCCAAGCTGCGCCGCATCATCGAGCGGCTCATGGCCAGGGACCCCGCGGCGCGCTACCAGAGCGCGGCCGAGCTGCTCGAGGCCCTCGAGGGCCGCGACGCCGAGCCGGCTCCCTCCCGCGGCCCCGCCCGCGCGAAGGGCGCGCGGGGCCACCGCTCGCTCGACGAGCGCCGCGCGGCCCGCGACCGTCGCAGGCGCCGCACCCTGCTCGCCATCGCGGTCACCGCCGCCGTCGTGCTCCTGCTCGTCGTCGCGGCGATCCTCCTCTCACGCTGAGGGGGAACGGGACCGGCCGTGCGGCGTCGCTGCGAGCCGTGGCGGCCGCCAGGGACGGCCCGCAGTCTGCCGCGCATGCATCCCCGTCCCCTCCACCCCATAAACGAGTTTGCCCCGTCAGAATGCGCGGCCGAGAAAAGAAAACGCCGCGCCGCCGACGGGGACTCCTGGACTTACGGCGAAAAAACCTGGCCGGGCCTCCCGTGGGCGCCCTGCGCGGCTGTGCCAACAAAGCCGTCCTCTCTCCCCTCTACCGTTACAACGACGCATGCCCGTCAAAATGTGCGGGCGAGAAAAAGGTGTCAGGAGCCTCTCCCCGCCGGGCGGGCCTCCTGTGGACGCCCTGCGGCTCGGCCAGAGTCGAAAGGAATCAACATGTCTGTGTGGCTTGCGGACGGGACACCGACATGCTTATTCCTCAGCGCTCCTGCCGAGCCGCCGCGCGCAAAGCGCCAGAGGCGAAGGCGGCGTCTTCGCCGCTTGCCAGTCGGCCTCACCAAACTCGCGAGCCGGCGCATTGCCTTTGCAGAACACGGGCAGGAGCGTCCCGCGACGGCACGCGGCCGCTGGCGGAACGCGGCCCACTGGCATGCCGCCCCCGTCAACAGCCTCGGCGCTGACTGCCGCAGGCCCCTTGCCTCATCGCCCCCGGCGCCCGTGGGCCACGCAAGCCGGGCCTCGGGACCGGTGGGGGCCTTTGCATTACTTATGCAGAGGTCAGTAAGCCATCCACGCTGGGACGGGTGTCAGAGCACGGCCCGCCCCCAGGCGGGTGCCACATCGCAAATGCCCACAGGCCCGCGCGCCCTTGACTTGCCAGGGCGCCTCGGCTAGGATTCGGCGGTGACAGGCGGCGCGGCCGGCCGGCCGGTGAGGGCCGGTCCTGTCCCAGCGCTCCCTTCGGCGCTCGCCCGTGCTCGCCCCGAGCACGACACCCTTTGGCGGCGGTCTGGATGGCCGAGGCACCCGACGACAGCACGACCGGGCGAGGCGCGCCGAGCGACCCCTTCGGCGACGAGGTGGCCGGCGTGCGCCGCGCGGGCGAGGCCTTCACCGCGCGCGCGCTGGCCGTCGGCACGGTGCTGTGCCTGGTCATCGGCGTCGGCTGCCCCTACGCGCTGCACGTGATGCACACCTCGTACATGGCGCTCGACTTCGGCACGCCGGCGGCGATCTTCCTCTTCGTCATGCTCGTGTTCGTGGTCAACGGGGTGCTGCGGTGGTTCCGCGTGGCTCTGAACGCGGGGGAGCTGCTGGTCGTCTACTTTATGATGATCGTGGCGACGTCGATCCCGACGATGGGGATGACGGCGAGCTTCATCCCCGACATCGCGGCCTCGTACTTCGCCTCGCCCGAGAACGGCTGGGACGAGATGATCGTGCCGTTCCTGCCCGCGTGGACTCAGCCGGACGATCCCGTGGCGATCCAGTGGCTCTTCGAGGGCCGGCCGAAGGGGACGGGGATCCCGTGGGGGCCGTGGCTCGCGCCGCTGGGCCTGTGGCTGCTGTTCCTCGGCGCGCTCTACTTCGTGATGGTGGCGGTGATGGTGATCGTGCGGCGCCAGTGGGTCGAGCGCGAGCGGCTCGTCTACCCGATGGTGCAGCTCCCGCTGGCGATGGTGTCGGGCGAGTCGAAGCCTGGCTTCACGAACCCGGTGCTGCGCAGCCCGTGGCTGTGGGCGGGGATCGTGATCCCGTTCTTCGTGGTGTCGGTGAACGGGCTGCACTTCTACTACCCGCAGATCCCGGCGATCGAGCAGGGCACGCGCCTGCCGATCTTCCGCGGGTCGGGGCAGCTCCGGTTCCAGATCAGCTTCCCCATGGTCGGGTTCGCCTACATGCTGCGGCTGGACATGGCGCTGAGCCTGTGGGTGTTCAGCCTGCTGGTGCAGGTCGAGCGAGCGGTCTTCAAGATGGTGGGGTTCGCGGGCTTCTTCTCGGGGTCGAACTTCGTGCGGCACCTCGACGGCTACAGCTTCAACGGCGGGGGGCCGCTGATCTGCCACCAGAGCCTGGGCGCGCTGCTGATGCTGGTGATCATCGGGTTGTGGCTGAGCCGTCGGCACCTGGCCGACGTGGTGCGTCGGGCCTTCGGGCGGGCGCCCGACGTGGACGACTCCGGCGAGATCATGTCCTACCGCTTCGCCTTCTGGGGCACGGTGGTGTGCGTGGTGTTCATGGTCTTGTGGCTGACCCACACGGGGATGTCGCTGGTCGTGGCGACGGTGATGGTGGTGGTGGCCCTGGCGACGTTCTACGGGATCACGCGGGTGGTCGCGGGCGGGGGCCTGGCGGCGACTCGCGCGCCGGTCATCACGTCCACGGCGATCATCTCGGCCGCGGGCTCCGAGGCCTTCGGGCCTTCGACCATGGTCGCCTTCGGCCTGACCTACGTGTGGATGGCCGACGTGCGGACCTTCGTCATGGCCTCGGCGGCGAACGGCCTGAAGCTCAGCAGCGAGCTGGCCGGTCGTCGGCGGCGCATGTTCTGGGGCGTGGCGATCGCCGTGGTCGTCACGCTGATCGCCTCGATCTGGATGACCATGAAGGTGGCCTACGACGTCGGCGGGGCGAACGCGAACCGCTGGTTCTTCGTCGGCGGCCCGCAGTACCCCTACGACTTCCTGAGCAAGGTGATGCGGAACCCGACGGCGCCCGACGTCGACTCGTGGATCTTCGCCGGCTTCGGCTCCGTCGTCATGGTGGTGCTCACGGCGCTGCACCACCGCTTCGCCTGGTGGCCGCTGCACCCGATGGGCTTCCCGCTCGCGTCGGGCATGCTCACCGACTACCAGTGGTTCAGCATCTTCCTGGCGTGGTCGGTCAAGCGGATCGTGCTGGCCTACGGCGGCCCGGCGCTGTACCGCAGGACGCGCCTGTTCTTCCTCGGCCTGATCCTCGGCCAGTTCTCCGGCTGCGGCTTCTGGATCCTCGTCGACCTGGTGACCGGCCGCGTCGGCAACAACCTCTACTGGGTGTGACCGTCCCCCATGCGCGCTCGTCCCTCCGCTCCGCGGCACGGACGGACGCGGGAGGAGGTGTTATTGACCTGTGCATAAGTAATGCAAGACTCCGGTGGCGCGAGGCCTCGCAGGTCAGGCGCGCACGTTGTTGGAAGCGGCCAGTGTGGACCCCGGAGCCCGTAGGCTCACTGACGGCGCAGCCGTTTCGCGAGGTGACGGTCCCGCTGGGCCCTGCCGAGGCTGGTGACAGGGGCTGTCACATGCTCCCGTGCCCGTCCGGGCCGCGGCTCCGCTCGCCGGTGGCTCCCGTCGCCTTGTGCGAAGGGAATGGGGGCTGTCGGCCGCAAGGGGTGCGCCGCTTGCCAGTCGGCCTGAGCGGATCGCCGAGCCGGAGCATCGCCTTCGCAGAACGCGGGCAGGCGCGTCCCGCGACCTCACGCGGCCGCTGGCAGAACGTGGCCCAGGGCCATGGTGCCCCCGTCAACAGCCGTCGGCGCTGACTCCCGCAGACCCCTTGCGT
>CBFDBL010000362.1:0-6634 GCA_965603035.1 uncultured bacterium | reverse complement strand
CTTCCTGAGCAAGCTCGAGGCGATCCGCGGCGCCGGCAGCGCGCGGGTGCTGCTGGACATGGAGGGCATCAGCTACGCCAACTCGACGGCGCTCGGGGCGCTGGTGACCCAGGCCGATGCGTTCCGCGACGCTGGCGGCGAGCTGGCGCTCTACAATCCGCAGCCGAAGGTCGAGCTGGTCATCGACATGCTCGGGCTCGGCGCGCTCTTCAAGGTGTTCGGCTCGGCCGAGGAGGCGCGCGCCCATATGGCCGCCGACGCGCCCGCCAGCGCGCCCGCGCCACAGCCGGCCGCCCCGGCGCCCGCGGCCGCCGCTGCCGCGCCCCAGCCCATGGCGACGTCGGCGCCGGCCAGCGGCGCCACCTTCCCCGTCCGCGCCGAGTGCATCGGCTGTGGCATCGCGCTCGAGTTCACCCAGGCGGGCCACTTCCGCTGCCCCCGTTGCAGCACCATCTACTCGGCCGACGCCTCGGGCCGCGTGGCGGGCTCGCGGCCGCGCAGGGGGCTGCCCATCGAGGTCACGCTCACGTGTAACCCTCAGTCGCTCAAGGCTTTCCAGCAGCTCGTCGCGGCGCTCCCCGCCTGGGAGACCTACTCGGAGATGGAGCGCATGCGCCTCGAGGGCGCCATCGGCGAGATCTGCGACGTCATCCGCACCCAGGCCTACGGCGGCGACGAGAACGCCACCTTCCACGCCCTCGTGCTCAGCCGCGCCGGCGAGCTCGCACTCCGCGTCGCCGACCACGGCAGACCGCTCGACAGCACCGCCTTCCCCATCGCCGCCGACTACATGAGCGAGTTCGAGCACAGGCCCCACCCTACCCGCGGCAACCTGCTCAAGATGTGCAAGCGCGCCGAATAGCCGCGCCACGCGACGGCTGGGCGGCGCAGGCCCCGACCACCGTCCCCCACCCGACGCCGACAGCCTCCAGCCCCGGCGGCACAGCGGGCGCCCCGACACCGGATGTCGTGGTCGGTTTGACTCCCCTGCCCACCTTCTGGTATCGTAGTGCGGCCGGAGACGTAAGTTGCAGCGGCGCATGATGTTGCCCGCCCGGGGTGTTGCTGTGGCCCGTCGGGCAGGGCTGGAGCAAGAGGCAGCAGGCGATGCCGACGCCACGGGACGATGAATTCCTGCGCTTCGCCGTGGCGAGCGGGCTGATCGGCCGGGAGCAGGCCGAGGAAGTGCTCGAGGCGCTGCGCGAGGTCGAGGCGCTGGGCGGGGCGTCGTCGGCACCCGAGCTGCTGGTCAACCGCGGGGTGCTGGGCGAGGCGCAGGTCGAGCGGCTCCACCAGGCCATCGCATCGAGCAAGACGGCCACGCGGGTCCCCCGCGAGCTGGGCGGCTTCGAGCTGGTCGAGAAGATCGGCCAGGGCGGGATGGGCAGCGTGTTCAAGGCCCGCCAGAAGGAGCTCGACCGCGTCGTGGCGGTCAAGGTGCTCTCGCCGCGGCTCGCGCGCAACCGCGACTTCGTCGAGCGCTTCCTGCTGGAGGCCCGCGCGGCCGGGAAGCTGAACCACCCACACATCGTGGCCGCCATCGACGTGGGCGAGGACCAGGGCTTCTACTACTTCGCCATGGAGTACGTGGACGGCGAGACCCTGGCCGCGGTGCTCGCGCGGGAGGGCCGCCTGCCCGAGGCCCGCGCCATCGCCATCGCCAGCGACGTGGCCCGGGCGCTCGACCACGCCCAGCACAAGGGCCTCATCCACCGCGACATTAAGCCCGACAACGTCATGGTCACCGCCGACGGCCGGGTGCGGGTCACCGACTTCGGGCTTGCGCGCGCCCTCGACACCGACGAGGCGGGCGCCGACGTGGACCCCTTCATGGGCACCCCGGCCTACGTCGCGCCCGAGCAGATCCGCTCCGAGCCCGACATCGACTGCCGCGCCGACATCTTCTCGCTCGGCATCACCCTCTTCGAGATGCTCACCGGCGACGTGCCCTTCCAGGGTGCCACCCCCATGGCCATCGCGGCCACGGTCCTCACCGAGCCGCTGCCCTCGGTCCGCAAGCTGCGCCCCGAGGTCTCGACCGCCCTCGAGCGGGTCGTCGCGAAGATGACCGCGAAGGAACGCGACGGGCGCTACGGCACCCCCGGCGACGTCGTCGCCGCCCTCGAGCAGGTGGCCAAGGCCCCCCGCACGGCGCGTGCGGCGCCCCGCGCCGCGCCGCAGCCCCGCGCCGCGCCGCGGCTCGCCGCCGCCGCAGCCCCGTCGCCGCCTACGTCGCCATCGCCGCTGTCTTTGCGGCCGCCGCCGCCGTCGCGATCTACTTCCTCGCGACGGCGCACACGCCGCGGCGACGCGGCCGGCAGGCCGTCGCGCCGCGGACCGCCACCCCCACGGTCGGGCCGTCGCCGTCGGAGGCGGCCGCGCAGGCGCTCCTTGCCCGGCTCCGCAAGGCCGTGGGCGAGGCCGAGAGCTTCGCGAAGGACCACCCCCGAGCCTACGCGAGCCGGCTCGCACGCCTCGAGCGGATCCGCACCGATTTCGCGAGGACCCGACACAGCCTGCCGCCCGCCGGCGCGCGGCTCTACGAGCAGGTCGGCGAGCAGCTCCGCGCGCTGACGCCCGAGGCCGAGGGGGCAGCGACGGCGGAGCTCGAGCGGCGCCGCGCGCGGGCCGACGCCGCGCTCCAGGCCGACAAGCTCGGCGAGGCCCTCGCAGCCGTCGCCGGCTTCCCGAAGGAGCTGGCCATCGCCTCGGTCGCGCCGCGGGCCCGGCAGCTCGAGGCCCAGACGCGCCGCCGCGCCGTCCAGCGGTTCCAGGCCCTCGACGGCAAGGGGCGGAAGCTGCTCGACGGGGGAGCGCTGACCGCGGCGCGCGGCGTCTATGCCGCGCTCGCCCGCTGCGGGCTGCCGGAGGCCGAGGCGCGGGCGAAGCAGGCGCTCGGCGAGATCGGCCGGCTGCTGGCCGCGCGCGACGACAAGGCGGCGCGGGTCGCGCGCGAGGCCTACCCGCTGACGGCGAAGGCCGTGCTCGACCGGCTCGCCGACCGCCGCTACGACGAGGCGCGGAAGCTGCTCGACGCGGCGATCGTCGAGCCCCAGCTCGCGCCCGAGCGCGAGCGGCTGCGCACCCTCCAGCCCCTGGTGCGCGCGGCAGCCGAGATCTGGGGCCACGTGCTGGGCGGCCTGAAGCGGCTGAAGCCGGGCCGCCCGGTCCGCGCCGGCGGCGTCGGCGGCACCTTCGTCGGCTACCGGGACGGCAGGATCCACCTCCAGGCAGGGTCGGTGACCATGGCGCGGCCGCTGGCCGAGCTGCGGGCGGCCGAGGCCGTGACCCTCGCGCAGGCGAGCCTGGGCGCGCCGAAGCCCGCCCACGGCGTCAAGCTGGCGCTCTTCCTGCTCGCCGGCCGCGACTACGGCGGCGCCCGCGCGCGGCTCGCCGCGGCGGAGGCCCAGGGCGCCGACGTCGCGGCGGCGGCCGACCTGCTCCAGCGCTTCGCCCCACACACCTGCGCCCGGTGCAAGGGCGACGGCACACTCCCGTGTCCCGCCTGCGGCGGCAAGGGCTACAAGGGCGCCGAGCGGCGGCCCTGCGACGCGTGCAACGGCCAGGGCAAGTTCGAGTGTCCCAAGTGCCACGGCCTCGGCTCGTTCACATGCCCCATCTGCAAGGGCACCGGCCAGGAGTTCAACGGCCTGCGCTGCGCCCACTGCGGCGGCCGCGGCAAGATCCGCTGCTCCCGGTGCAAGGGCACCGGCGAGATCAAGTGCAAGAAGTGCCACGGCACCGGCACGCTCGCGCGGCCCGTCGCGTGCGAGCGCTGCAAGGGCAACAAGACCATCCCCTGCCCCGAGTGCGGCGGCAGGGGCAGCTTCGCCGCCCCCGACCTCGTCTCCCCGTCGGCCAGGAAGTGACCCGGGCGCCACCGCGCGGCCGGGCGCGCGTTCCCGCCAGGGCCGCGCCCTCACGGCGGGGGCCTCGCGCTCGCGTGGCTCGGCTTGCGGGGGGCGGGCGGTCCTGATAGACTGGTCGGGGTTGCGGGTTTCCAGGTTCCAGTGGACTGCGGAGAGGCGTCTGTGAAGCACATCATATCGACGCTGGTGCAGAACGAGTCGGGGGTGCTGGCGCACATCTCGGGTCTGTTCGCGGGCCGCGGGTTCAACATCGACAGCCTGGCCGTTGGGGAGACCGAGGATCCGGCGGTCTCGCGCATGACGATCGTGGCCGAGGGCGACGAGCAGATCCTGGAGCAGATCGTCAAGCAGCTCCGCAAGGTCATCACGGTGATCAAGGTCCAGGACTTCTCGAACCGGGACTACGTCGAGCGCGACCTGATGCTCCTGAAGGTCAACGCGCCCGCGGCGCGGCGCGGCGAGCTGATCCAGCTCGCGCAGCTCTTCCGCGGGCGGGTGGTGGACGTGGGCGCCAACGAGCTGATGGTCGAGCTCTCGGGCCCGGAGGCGAAGATCGAGGCCTTCCTGTCGCTCGTGCGGCCCTACGGCATCAAGGAGACCTGCCGCACGGGCCGCGTCGCCATGCTGCGGGGCAAGAAGTAGCCCCCGACGAGCCCGCCACGGCACCGCCGCTCCAGGAGGACGCCCCCATGAACCCCCTTCGCCTCGCGCGGGCGCTCCGGCGCCGACCCGTTCCCTGCTCGCTGCGGCCCGCCATCGCCGCCTGGCGCTCGGACCCCGACGAGGGGCCCGCGCCCGGCCCCCCGCCGCCCGAGGGCGACGAGCCGGCCGAGGAGCAGGCCGCGGCGGAGGCCCCGGGCG
Source organism: uncultured bacterium (assembly GCA_965603035.1). Taxonomy (GTDB): domain Bacteria; phylum Planctomycetota; class PUPC01; order DSUN01; family DSUN01; genus CAZDNN01. The sequence goes on along the minus strand of CBFDBL010000362.1, from coordinate 1,904 downwards.
TGGACGCGGCGGCACCGACCGAGGGGGTGGCCGCTCCGCCGCCGCTGAGCCCCGCGCCCTCGCACCAGAAGCTCATGCTCTACGCCAGCGCGGCCATCGTGGTCCTCATCGTCATCGTGATCGTCGCGCTCGGCTCCCGGCCCTCGCGCCGCGCCCTCGGCTACGTGCCCATGGGCCACGCCAGCGTCCAGGTCGTCGACATGCGGCGGTTCGTCGCCGGGCCGGCCTACCGGATCCTCGCCGCGGCCGACCACCCCATCGCCCGCAAGCTCGAGACCATCGAGCGCGACTGGAACCTCAGCCTCACGCGCGACGTCGCCGTCGCCATCGACGCCGACGACCTGACGATCCTGCTCGGCCGCTTCGACGCCGCGCGCCTCGGTGCCGAGTTCGAGCAGGCCATCGACGAGCTCGATCGCCAGCTCGGCGCGTCGGGGGCGGTGCGTCTCGGGGTCGTGCAGGACGACGTGGACGGCCGCGAGTACCTCGTCGCGAAGGTGGTGTCGGGCACACTGCCCGAGGGGACGGCGAAGCTGGCGGACAGGGCCTTCGCCGCGGCGGGCTCGTCGGTGGTGTGCTTCGGGCGGACGCGGAGCGTCGAGCGGTTCCTGCGCTGTCACGCGGGGCTGCGCGACAGCGTGCTCAAGGATCCCCACTTCGCGGCGGCCTACGACCGCAGGCTGGCGCGCAGGACCGTCGTGCAGCGCCTCGAGCGGCCCGGCGGCGCGGTGACCGCCCGGTGCCTCCAGGACCTGCTGGGCGTGGGCATCGAGGACCTTCGCGCCGTGTTCTTCGCGCTCGGCTGCTCGGAGGACACCCTGGACCTGGCGGTGCGGCTGGTGGCCGACGGCGAGGCTCCGGCGCGCGCCGTCGAGGCCAGCCTGGGGAAGCCCGAGGCCATGGACGCGCTCGTCGAGCGGCTGGGCCGCGGGAACGACGTCGAGGTCCGCCGCGAGGGCTCCGTCGTGGCGATCACGGCGTGGGTCAAGCAGGTGGACTTCGAGCGGGCCGTGGTCCGCGAGGCCGGCGCCGCGCAGCCGTCGAAGAACCTCCTCCTCACCCTCCTCGCCGAATGAACCGACCATGGCGACCGACCGCCGCGAGCCCGCCTCCGAGCAGCCCCCCCAGCACCTGCCGTTCCTCACCCTCATCCTGCTGCTGCTGATGACCTTCTACGCCTTCCACGGCCCCCTGCGCGCGTGGCTCTCGGGGCGCTACCGCGCCAAGAGAGCCTTCGGCCAGGCCTTCGACCTCGTGCTCGACGAGTACGTCGAGCCGCGCGAGCCGGGCGAGCTGGCCCACGACGCCATCCGGGGGCTCGTCGAGTCGCTGGGCGACAAGCACAGCGCCTTCCTCTCCCCCGCGCGCAACGCGCGGCAGCGCGATGCCGAGACTGGCCAGTACGCGGGCCTCGGCGTCACCATCCGCCTCTACGACCACAAGGCCCTCATCCAGCGCGTCTTCAAGGGCAGCCCCGCCGAGAGCGCCGGCCTGCGGGCCGGCGACTTCATCGTCGCCGCCGACGGCCGCGATCTCTCGGCGATCGGCAGGCTCGATGAGGTCTCCGAGGCGCTCCGCGGCCTCGAGGGCTCCATCGCCAGCCTCGTCATCCTGCGCGACGGCCAGCGGCTCGAGGTCGCCGTCACCCGCGCCATCATCCGCCCGCCCGTCGTCCAGCACACGCTCCTTGCCCCAGGCATCGGCTACGCCCGGGTGGCGGACTTCCCCGACCAGGTCTCGAGCCACCTGGCCACCGCGTTGGCCGAGCTGAAGGAGAAGGGCGCCCGCGGCCTCATCCTCGACGTCCGCTGGAACCAGGGCGGCTTCCTCGACGAGGCCGTCCGCGTCGCCGACCTCTTCATCGCCGACGGCGTCATCGTCTCGACGCGCAGCCGCCACCCCGG
>CBFDBL010000361.1:0-6636 GCA_965603035.1 uncultured bacterium | reverse complement strand
GTCCCGAATGGCGTGGAGATAGGGCTTGGCCAGCCCGCTTGCGGGCGGAAGAGTGATAGGGGTAGGGAAGGCCAGTTGCCTGGCCTGCCCTCCCTGCGAACCGTGCGTGCGGGTCTCCCGCACACGGCTCTCCAGTCGGTGGGTTACCGACGAGCGGATTGACGGTCCGTGGCATGGGCCGCGGCTAGGGAGAACAACCCATGCTCGGTGAACGAGGCGTTCGATCGACCTCCTCTCATCCCTCGCCGTTCGAGGGCCGTCAACATGCGTCCCTTCGCTGGGCGGGCGTTACCCCGCGTCGGCGCTACTATGGACGCTCTGACTCCTGGGCGGGTCTCCCGTCCCGCCCAGGTCTGCCTGCTTCACGTGCACGGCCTTCGCGACCATTCCGCCTCCAATCACCCCGTGTCCCGCCGTCGCAGCTTTCGCACGCTACCCCTCAGCCCGACGGCCCTCCCGCCTTCGTCACAGCGTCGGCGGGTCAAGGCTTCGCCACTGGCTGGGGGCTCGCCGGGAGTCACGAGGCCGAATCGAGTTCGTCATCCTGCGGACTCGCCGTTCACCTCCTGCTGCTTCCCGCCCCGCCTCGCGGCGACGCAGTTGCAGTCGGCTACAGGCCGGAGAGCGTATGCCCGGAGGGGACTCTCACCCCTCCGACCGTGCACGCTCGCAGGCGCACTAGCCCACGGCGCGAGCCGTGGGGTCGCGGCGCCCACCCCGGCAAGCCCCGTCAGGGGCGTAAGAGACGACTGACGGAGACGACAGATCGCCGCTCCGTGGGCGTCTGCCGCCCCTCACGGGGCTGGGCCAATGGCTTGCCTGAGTCCCACGGCTTACGCCGTGGGCTAGGCGTCTGCCGCCCCTCGCGGGGCTGGGCCCTGAGGACCACTTCCCCAGGGCTGACGCCCTGGGCTACATTCTGTCGCCCCTGCGGGGCTGGCTGAAGGACATCATGGCGGCGCAACGGGAGGGCGAAGGCCTTATCTTCACGCCATTGGCGGCTCGACGCTGCTTTCGCTCCTCGCGGCCTGTCCGCCATAGCCTCCTGTCCGCTACAGCTTGAGTGGCGGCGGATGGCGAGGGCGAGGGCGGCGGAGCAAGTCCCGGAAGGATGGGCAACGCTCACCAGGAGAAGGCATCCCTTGAAGCTTCCCGTCGTCGCACTGCTGACCCTGGCGGCCGCCCGAGGCGCGGCACCGGGCGGCCTCGAGCGCCTGCGGTACAAGCATCCGGGCCTGGTGGTCGATCTCGGCGTGGGGCTGTGGGCGTGGCCGCTGCCGATGGACTACGACGGCGACGGGGACCTCGATCTCGTCGTGTCGTGCGCCGATGTGCCCTACAATGGCACGTACCTGTTCGAGAACCCGGGCGGCGACGCGAAGATGCCCGTCTTCAAGCCGGCGGTGAAGCTCGACCGCGGGATGCGAAACGTGCAGCTCTGCACCGTGGGCGGCCAGCCGCGGGTGCTCACCCCGGCGACCGAGTACCGCGACTTCCGCAGGAAGCGCTTCAGCCAGCCGCTCAAGCTCCCCGCGCCCTCGCGCATCCGCCTGGGCAAGCTGCGCGCCAACCAGTGGAAGTATGCCGACTTCGACGGCGACGGGACGCACGACCTGGTCGTCGGGGTCGGCGACTGGACGGCCTACGGCTGGGACAACGCCTTCAACGCCCAGGGCGAATGGACCCGCGGGCCGCTCCACGGCTTCGTCTACCGGCTCCGCAACACGGGCACGAGCGACAAGCCGAGCTATGCCAAGCCCGTCCAGATCCAGGCGAGGGGCAAGTCCATCGACGTCTACGGCATGCCCTCGCCGAACCTCGCGGACTTCGACGGCGACGGCGATCTCGACATCCTGTGCGGCTCGTTCATCGACCGGCTCACCTACTTCCAGAACGTCGGCACGCGGACGGAGCCGAAGTATGCGGCGGGCCGCGAGCTGGTGCACGGCGGCGAGCCGCTGCGGATGGAGCTGTGCATGATCGTGCCCGTCGCCATCGACTGGGACCGCGACGGCGACGTCGATCTGGTCGTCGGCGAGGAGGACGGGCGGGTCGCCCTGGTCGAGCACACGGGCAAGGTCGTGGACGGCCTGCCGCAGTTCCTCCCGCAGCAGCAGTTCCAGCAGCAGGCCGACTGCGTGAAGTTCGGCGCGCTCGCTACCCCCGTCGGCTTCGACTGGGACGGCGACGGCGACGAGGACCTCGTGTGCGGCAACACGGCGGGGCACATCGGCTTCGTCGAGAATCTCGACGGCGGCGACCCACCCAAGTGGGCCAAGCCCGTGTACCTCGAGGCCGACGGCGAGATCCTCCGCATCCAGGCCGGCCCGAACGGCTCGATCCAGGGGCCGTGCGAGGCCAAGTGGGGCTACACGACCCTCAGCGTCGCCGACTGGGACGGCGACGGGCTGCCCGACATCGTGGCCAACAGCATCTGGGGCAAGGTCGTCTGGTACCGCAACGCCGGCTCCCGCAAGCGACCGAAGCTCGCGGCCGCGCAGCCCGTCACCATCGCCTGGGAGGGCAAGCCGCCCAAGCCAGCCTGGAACTGGTGGCAGCCCGAGGGCAACCAGCTCGCGACCCAGTGGCGGACCAGCCCCGTCGCCATCGACTGGAACCGCGACGGCCTGGGCGACCTCGTGATGCTCGACCGCGAGGGCTACCTCGCCTTCTTCGAGCGGGCCAAACGCGACGGCAAGCTGGCGCTGCTGCCGCCGCGCCGCATCTTCCTCGCCGCAGGCACTCCCCCTGCTCCCCTGCGCCTGAACGCTCGCTCCGCCGGCCGCAGCGGGCGCCGCAAGCTGTGCTTCGCCGACTGGGACCGCGACGGCCGCACCGACCTGCTCGTCAACAGCCGCAACGTCGCCTTCCTCCGCAACGTCGCCGACGCGCCCGACGGCGGCTGCGTGCTCCAGAGCCTCGGCGACGTCGCCGCCCGACGGCTCGCAGGCCATACCACCAGCCCCACCGTCGTCGATTGGGACAGGGACGGCACGCCCGACCTGCTCGTCGGCGCCGAGGACGGCTTCTTCTACTACCTCAAGAACCCCCATCCCATCGCCCGCAAGCCGGTCGGGGGGCCCTCCGAGCATCTCGTCGCGGCCTGGGACTTCGAGGCCGGCCGCGGCGGCCCGCTCGCCGACAAGGCCACCGCCAGCGAGACGAAGGACGCGCTGAAGCCGCTCGGCGCCGTCGAGGTCGCCCGCGGCGTCGCCCACGTGCCCCGGCAGGCCGGCAGCGGCCTCCAGGCCGCCAGCAGCGCCGACCTCGAGCAGGCGGGCGAGATCACCATCTGGGTCCGCCTGCGCGTCGCGACGAACCCGACGAGCTTCATCAGCCTCGTGGACAAACGCCGCTTCAAGAACCCCGAGGAGCGCAGCTACGGCCTCTACATCCCGCCCGGCCCGACGACGCCCGCCGCCTTCGCCGTCGGCGGCCAGATCTCCTCGACGGGCAGCGCCCGCCAGGCCGCGGCCTTCACGAAGGCACGCGAGACGCTGCCCGTCGGCGCCTGGTGCGAGGCCGCCATGGTCGTCGAGCGCCGCGGCTATCAGCTCGCCGCGAGCTGGTGGGCGGCGCCGAAGCCCGGCGACGGCTTCCAGCAGATCGGCGGCCCCGTCAGCCATTCCGCCGTCCGCGCGCTCTTCCGCTCGAAGCAGCCGCTGCTCGTTGGCGACGACGTGAACCTGACGGCGAACTCGAGCGCACTCGACCTCGACGAGGTGCGGCTGTACAATCGTGCCCTCACCCCCGCCGAGCTCGACGCCATCGAGCCCGGCGCGCTGTCGCGGTAGCGGCCGGCACGACTGTAACACGCAAGGAGACCTGGACTTGCACACCGTAGACCTGATCGTGCTGGTGGTCTACATGCTCGGCGGCGTCGCCTTCGGATGCTACTTCGTCCGCAGGAGTCGCACGACCGATCAGTTCATGGCCGCGGGCCGCTCGCTCCCGGGCTGGGCCGTGGGTCTCTCGATCTTCGGGACCTACTTGAGCAGCAACACGTTCATCGGCTACCCGGGCGTCGCGTATGGGGGGAACTGGAACCGCTTCGTGTTCAGCCTGTCGCTCCCCGTGGCGGCGTGGATCGCGGTGCGGTGGTTCGTGCCGTTCTATCGCAGGTCGGGCGAGATCTCGGCGTATCACCACCTGGAGAAGCGGTTCGGCCCGTGGGCGCGGACCTATGCCCTTGTGTGCTATCTACTTATGCAGGTCGCGCGGATGGGAGCCGTCATGTTCGGCGTGGCCATCGCGCTCGACGCGCTCACCGGCTGGGGGATGGCGCCCATCATCCTCGTGATGGGCATCCTGGTCACCCTCTACACCCTGCTCGGCGGGATCGAGGCCGTGATCTGGACCGACGTCGCCCAGAGCATCCTCCTCGTCGTCGGCGCCCTGGTCGTCACCGTCCTGCTGCTGGTCAATATGCCCGGCGGGCCGCGGGGCCTGCTCATCTCGGCTGCGACCTACGACAAGCTCAGCCTCGGCAGCTACGGCGCCTCGCTCGGACAGAGCACCTTCTGGGTAGTCCTCTTCTACGGTATCTTCGCTAATATCAAGAACTTCGGGATCGACCAGAGCTACGTCCAGCGCTACCATGCGGCCAGGGACGAGGCGGAGGCGGGCCGCTCCGTCTGGCTCGCCGCCCTCCTCTACATCCCCATCTCCATGCTCTTCCTGTTCATCGGCACCTGCCTGTTCGCCTACTACCACCACTACACCACCGCCAGCGAGCTCGACGACGTCCGCCTCCGCGTCGCCGCCGAGAGCATCGCCAGCGAGAAAGCCTCCCTCAGCAAGGAGGCCTACCAGGCCAAGGTCATCGCCACAGCCATCGACCTCGAGGACAAGGACATCGGCGACAAGGTCCTCCCCCACTTCATCGTCCACAACCTGCCCCGCGGGGTCGCCGGCCTGCTGTTCGCCGCCATCCTCGCAGCGGCCATGAGCAGCATCGACACCAGCCTCAACAGCTCCGCAACCGTCGTGCTATCCGACATTTACAAACGCTACATACGCCCCGACGCCGGCGAGCGCGAGTCGATGAACGTCCTCCACGGCGCCACTCTCTTCTGGGGCGCCGTCGGCACGGGTGTCGCGGTCTGGATGATCGGCGAGAAGAGCCTGCTCGACCGCTGGTGGCAGCTCTCCGGCATCTTCACCGGCGCCATGCTCGGCCTCTTCCTGCTCGGCTTCGTCGTCCGGCGCGCGGGTGCCATCGCCGCGCTGCTCGGCGTCGTCGCCGGCGTCGGGCTCATCGGCTGGATGACCTTCAGCGACGCCAGCCCCTTCCACGTCTTCTGCACCTCCGTCTTCGGCTCCACGGCCATCGTGCTCGTCGGCTTCCTCGTCAGCCTCCTCATCGCCCGGCGCAACGGCCCCGGCGAGCCCACCGGGGCCGCCGGCTGACCGCGCCGAAACGGACTCGGGGGGCGCGCCGGTTCGGACATTGTGAATTCCCGCACAAACGGCGGCAGATTGGGCGGCTGGAGTGCTGGATGGGTGGATGGATGGGCCTCGGAGCCCCCCTCCTGAGCCCCCGGGTGGGCGGATCTTCGCCCCCGCACCGCGCCGAATCGGACATCGGCCGCGCCGAATCGGACATTGTGAAATCCCGCACAACGTGCGGCGCAGGCTCGATGCTCCGGGCTCGCCCTTGCCGGCTGGTCTCCCACTTGACACCTGACACTGGACACTCGACACTTCCTCTTGACACCTGACACTGGACACCCCCGCGAAGCGGGCCGCCCCCTCTCCCTCTTCCCCTCGAACCTCGCCCCGCGAACCTCGTCCCTCTTTGCCCTCTTGACTACCCGCCTCCGCCGCGCGAGACTCGTCGGCGAACGGGACACCGCGACAAGGGAGGCACCGCATGGCACCGCCCGCCCTCATCGCCGACCTCGTCGAGCGTTTCGCGCGCCACCGCGACGCCTACCGCTCGGGCCTCTACAACGAGACCCAGCTCCGCCGCGAGTCCATCGGTCCCGCGCCCCGGATCTCGGCACAGCCCAGCCAATTCCGCGACTTGGCCGCGGGGTTCCGCGAGTAGGCCAGCACGGTTGCGGGTGCGGGTGGGGGCGTGTATACTCCTGACAGGGAGCACGACCTGAGGTGCGAAGGGGAACTCGCATGCCCCCTGGCGGGCCTGTCATAGACCAGGAAGCAAGGGCACTCCGCACGATCGGCTACGAAGGCAGGAGCATTGACTCGTTTCTGGCTGAGTTGCAGGCCGCCGCCGTGGATATCGTGGTCGACGTGCGCGAGCTGCCACTCAGCCGGAGGCCTGGTTTCTCGAAGACTAGTCTGGCAGCACAACTGGCCACGGTGGGCATCGAATACGTCCACGCGCGCGCCCTTGGCAGCCCTCGCGCGGTGCGGCGCAGGTTGCGCGAGGACGGAGACTACGACGCGTTCTTCGAGGCCTACGCCGAGCACCTTGACCACCAGGAAGAGGCCCTGCAGGAGGTGGCCAGTCTGGTGGCCACGGCGCGCATCTGCTTGATGTGCTACGAAGCGGAGGCGGAGCGCTGCCACCGAAGCCTTCTGGCAAGTCGGCTTGAGAAGACCCACGAGACCATACTGGAGGTCGTTCACCATTGAGCGCGGTAGGGAGGGAGAAGCGGCGGATTCTCATCA
>CBFDBL010000360.1:0-6637 GCA_965603035.1 uncultured bacterium | reverse complement strand
GATGGCCTTGCCGACCAGCTCCTCGCTGTGGCCGCGGCCGTAGCCCACGGCCGTGTCGAGGAAGGTCAGGCCCTGGTCGAGCCCGTGCTGGATCGTGCGGACGAACCGCTCGTCGTCACTCGTCGCCCATCCCGCGGCCTGCCAGCAGCCCATGCAGATCCGCGACACCTCGATGCCCGTGCGGCCCAACGTCGTCGTCTCCATGACGCCCCGTCTCCTTTCTCCTGTCGCTTCGCCCTGATACTGCCGGTCGGTCCCTTCGAAGATACTGGACGGGCTGGCCGGCTGCAAGTCGCGCGGCAGATGCTTGACATGGGGGCTGCGTTCGGGTCCACTGGGCGCGTCGTCGCAGGCCCTTGGGGTCGCGCGCTCGCATCGGGCTGGAGGGAGCCGGCTCATGGAAGTCCTCATCGTCCTCCTGGTGATCGCCGTCCTCGGCGTGATCGTCATCGGCGGCATCGCGGGGATCGTCGCAGTCATCCAGGCTGCCCGGCTCAGAGGCGAGACGAAGGCCCTGCGCCAGGAGGCCCTCCGCCTGCGAGCGGACCTCAAGGCGCTGAACGAGCGCGTAGGGGAAGCCGCGCCGGCAGAGGCCATCGTCCTCGGCACACCGGAGCCCGAACAGGCGCCTGCCCTCGCGCCGTCGGAGCCGGCCCCGGCGCCCTGCCCTGCTCCCCAGCAGGCCGCCCCTGCTGCCCACGAAGCGCCGCTGCCCCAGCGCCTCGACGAGCCTGCGCCGCTCGAGGCTCCTGCGCCGGCGCCCGCCGAGGCCGCTCCCGCGCGCGGGCCGCTGTGGCTCGACCGCGACTGGTGGGCGACGGTCGAGCGGCAGATCGGCCAGCGGTGGCTCGTCTACCTCGGCGGGCTGCTCGTCTTCGTGTCGGTGGGCTTCATTATCAAGTACGCCTACGACCAGAAGTGGATCACCCCGTCGCTGGTGGTGGTCGCGGGGCTGCTGGCCGGGGCAGCGTTCGTGGCGGCGGGCGACCGCTTCGTGCGGCGCGGGATGCGGGTGCTCGGGCTGGCGCTGATCGGGGCGCCGGGGCTGCCGCTGATCTACCTGTCGCTCTTCGCCGCGTGCCAGGTCTACGAGTTGATCTCCCACGAGGCGGCGTTCGCCGCGATGGTCCTGGCGACGGTGGCTGGGATGACCCTCGCGGTGCTCCACGACTCGCCGATCGTCAGCGTCCTGTCGGTGCTCGCCGGGCTGCTGACGCCTGTGCTCGTCTCGACGGGGAAGGACGCGCGGGACGCCCTGTTCACCTACCTGCTGATCCTCGACCTCGGGGTGCTCGGCGTGGCGTTCGTGCGCAAGTGGCGGTCCCTCGACATCCTGGCGTTCGTCGGGACGGCGGCGTTGTTCGCCGGCTGGTATGGGCAGTTCTACCAGGCCGAGGCGATGGTGCCGACGCTGCTATGGCTGGGCGCCTTCTACGTCGCGTTCCTGGTCCTGCCGTTCGCCTGGCACCTGCGCGGCGGGACGCCTGCGACGCTCGAGCGGTTCGTCATGGCGCTGGTCGTGGCGTCGGGCGCCTTCGGCTATGCGTGGGCGATCCTGCACCCCGAGCACCCCCACGCGCTGGGCTGGGTGACGCTGGGCATGGCGGCCTGCTACGTGACGCTCGGGGCGCTCGCCCGGCAGCGGGTGCCGACGGACCGCCGCGGGCTGTTCGGCTTCGCCGCGCTCGCGATGCTCTTCGCCACGGTGACCGTGCCGCTGCATCTGAAGCTGCACGGCATCCCGCTGGTGTGGGCGGCCGAGGCGGCGGCGCTGGTCTACCTGGGCCATCGCTTCGCCTACCTGCCCGTGCGGGTCGGCGGGCTCGTCGTGCTGCTGGCGGCGGTCGTGCGGCTGTTCGGCTGGCACTGGCCGCTGCACGACCGGGGCGAGGCGTTCGCGCTGCTGCTCAACCCGGCGTTCGGCACGGCGGCGTTCGTGTGCCTGGCGGGTGGCGCCTGCGCGGTCGTGCACGCGTGGCAGCGCAGGGGGGCCGACGGGGCCGACCGCGCGATGCAGGTCGCCTCGGCCGTTCTGGCGGGGGTGCTGGCCCAGATCGTGCTGCACGGCGAGATCGGCGGCTGGCTGGCCGAGCAGGCCGGCAAGGCGCGGGTGCTGCGCCTCTACGCGTCCCACGCGGCCGGCGTCGCGGTGTGGATGGTCGGGTCGCTCGCGTTCGTGGCCGCGTCGCTCCACTGGCGGAGCGCGACGGGGCGGAAGGTCGGGTACGGCTGCCTGCTCCTCTCGGGGGTGCTGCTGGCCCTGAGCTACGACGCGGAGTGGAAGGAGATCGGCGGGGTTTTCGCGAACGCGCGGTTCGTGCTGGCCGTGGTCCTGACGGCGGCGGCGGCGGCGGAGAGCTGGAGCCTTCGGCGCTGGCGGGAGCGCTGCGGCGGGCTCGAGCAGCGCTGGGGGGCTCTCGTCGGCGCGGCAGCGGGCCTGCTGCTGCTGGTGGTGCTGACGGCCGAGTTGGACGCGTGGCTGGCGCCGGCCAGCGCGTATCGGGCGCGGCTCGCCGTGCCGATCCTCTGGACGGCAGGCGCGTCGGGGCTGATGGCTCTGGGGCTGTGGCAGCGGCTGCGCGCGCAGCGCGCGGCGGCCCTCGTCGCGCTGGGCGTCGCGCTGTGGACAGCCGTGCGGATGTTCGAGCCCGGCCTGCTCGACGAGTTCCGCCTCTTCCTCAACGGGCGGTTCCTCGTCTGCCTGTTCCTGGTCGTGACGGTCTACGGCTGCGGCTACGCCGTGCGCCGGTTCGCCGACCGATGCCTCGAGGACGGGCGGGCGCTGCCGACGGTGCTGGTCGCGGGCGCCACGTTCCTGCTGCTCGTGCTGCTGAGCGCCGACGCCTGGCTCTATGCGAAGACGGCGCTCGCCGACGCGACGGAGGCGAGACTGTCGATCGTGTGGAGCAGCTACGCGGTCGCGATGCTCGTAGTCGGCTTCTGGCGGCGGCAGCGGCCGCTGCGGCTCTCGGCGCTCGCCCTGTTCGGCATCGCGGCCATCAAGCTCGGGATTGTGGACCTGTCGTTCCTCAAGGGCATCTACCGCATCCTGTCGTTCCTGGTCATCGGGCTGCTGATGATCGGCGCGTCGTACCTCTACCACCGCATCGAGAAGCAGCTCAAGGACCAGCAGGCCGCCGAGGCGGCCGACCCCGCGGCGCCGTAGCGTCTGGCGGGTGCCCTGCTCCTGCACCCGCCGTACAATCTGCCCGCTCCGTACCGGGCCCCTCGTCTCCTCACCGCGAAGGGATGGCTCCCGATGAGACGCTCTGGCTGTTGGCTCGCCCTCTCGCTCATCACGCTCACCACTCTCGCGGCCGGCGGCGAGATGAAGCTTGCCTGGCAGATCGGCAAGGCGGACAACGACACTGCGGAGTTCGCCCTCGGCCGCGACGGCTACCCCAACTACAGCCGCGACGGCCTGTTCATCGTCGGGAAGTCCGATCCCGCGAAGGACTGGCCCTACACCCACCCCGGCCCGGCGGACACGTGGGCCGGCGGCCGGGCCCGCACCTTCACCATCCTGTTCGGCCTCAAGGGCGAGGTCGGCGCGGGCCGGCTGGTGGTCGATCTGGCCGATACCCACGGCATCCGGCCCCCGTCGCTGCGCATCACGGTCAACGGCAAGTCCTTCGAGCACACGACGCCCAAGGGCGGCACCGACGCGTCCATCACGGGGACTCCGGCCGCGGGCAAGGAGCACGTCTTCGCCATCGCCCTGCCCGCGGGCGTGCTAAGGGCCGGCCTCAACGAGATCACCATCACCAACTATCGCCTGAGCTGGCTCCTCTACGACTGGCTCGGGCTCGAGGTCGCCGGCGAGGTCGAGACGGCGCCCGCCGAGGGCGCCCTGCTCCGCTCCGCGCGCATGGACCGCTGGCTGTCGCGCAGCGGCGGGAGGCTCGCCCACGCCTGCCAGGTCACCTTCGTCTGCATCGGCGGCCTCAAGGACCTCGCTCTGAAGGCCGACGGGGCGACGAAGACGCTCTCGCCGAAGCCCGGCGTCGCGACCGTCGAGCTGCGCCTCCCGCCCGTGAAGGCCGCGGCCGAGCGCTCCATCGCCCTGGTCAGCGCCGGCAAGACACTCGATACGCTGTCGGTCACCCAGCGGCCGACGCGCGAGCGCGAGCTCGCCGACTACGTGGACCCCATCCTCGGGACGACGACCTCGCGCTGGATGCTCTACCCCGGCCCCTCCATGCCCTTCGGCATGGTCAAGCTCAGCCCCGACAACCAGAACCAGGGCTGGATGGCCGGCTACGAGTACAACATCGAGAACGTCTCGGGCTTCAGCCACCTCCACTCGTGGACCATGGGCGGCCTGCTCACCATGCCGACCACGGGCAAGCTCGTCACGGTCCCAGGCGATCAGGCCAAGCCCGACGAGGGCTACCGCTCCCGCATCCGCCACGAGACCGAGGTCGCCTCGCCCGGCTACTACGCCGTGACCCTCGACGACACCGGCATCCGCGCCGAGCTGACCTGCACCACCCGCGCCGGCCTCCAGCGCTACACCTTCCCCGAGGCCGACGACGCCCGCGTCCTCGTGGACCTCCACATCCCCACCGAATACGGCTTCACCCTCCACGACGCCAGGATCACGAAGGTGAGCGACACCGAGATCGTCGGCTACTCGAAGCAGCGCAGCGGCCGCGGCGCCCCCTACCAGGAGTTCACTCTCCACTTCGTCGCCCGGACCAGCAAGCCCTTCGCGTCGATGGACGCCTGGGTCGGCAGCGGCATCAGCCGCGACGCCAGGCAGGTCGCGGGCAAGGGCGACGTCGGCGCCGCGCTCAACTTCGCAACGAAGAAGGGCGACCAGATCCTGCTCCAGACCGGCATCTCGCTCGTGAGCATCGACCAGGCTCGGCTGAACCTCGAGACGGAGATGAAGCCCTTCGGCTGGGACTTCGATGCCTGCCACGCCGCGGCCCGCAAGGTGTGGACCGACCTGCTGCGGACGATCGAGGTCGAGGGCGGCACCGAGGCGGACCGCGTGAAGTTCTACACCAACCTCTACCGCTCCTACTGCGCCCGCACGCTCTGGAGCGACGTCAACGGCAAGTACGTGGACATGTACGAGAAGGTCCAGCAGCTCCCCGACCCGGCCTCGCCCGTCTACGGCTGCGACGCGTTCTGGAACACCTTCTGGAACCTCAACCAGCTCTGGGTGCTGGCGACCCCCGACGTGGCGAGCAAGTGGGTCCGCTCGCTGCTGGAGATCTACGACAAGGGCGGCTGGCTCGCCAAGGGCCCGACGGGCATCGAGTACTCGAGCATCATGGTCGCGAGCCACGAGATCCCGCTCATCGTCGCCGCCTACCAGGCCGGCATCCGCGACTACGACGTCGCCAAGGCCTACGAGGCGATGCGCCACTGCCAGACGACCCCCGGCCGCCCCCACCCCGGCGGCGGACACGTCGGCAACCGACAGCTCGATCCCTACATGAAGCTCGGCTACGTGCCCGTCGAGAAAGGCCCCGTCTCCAACACCCTCGAGTACGCCTACGACGACTGGTGCGTCGCCCAGATGGCCAAAGCCCTCGGCAAGACCGACGACTACAAGACGTTCCTCAAGCGGGCACGGAGCTACAAGAACGTCTACGACCCCTCGGTCGGCTACGCCCGCCAGAAGCACGCCGACGGCCGGTGGGTCAAGGACTTCAACCCCTTCAGCGGGCGCGGCTACGTCGAGGGCAACGCCTGGCAGTACACGTGGTTCGTGCCGCAGGACGTGGCGGGCCTCATCGGGCTGATGGGCGGCCGCGCGGACTTCAACCGCAGGCTCGTCGAGGGCCTCGAGAAGGCGAGCCCGCGCTTCACCAGCCGCACCGTCAACCACGGCAACCAGCCCAACATGCAGTCCTCCTGGCTCTTCAACTACTCCGGCGCGCCCTGGCTCGCGCAGCACTGGACCCGCGAGATCCTCGACCACTACTACGGCCTCGGCCCCGCCGACGGCTACCCCGGCGACGAGGACCAGGGGCAGATGGGCGCGTGGTTCGTCATGAGCGCCATCGGCCTGTTCCAGATGGACGGCGGCTGCGCCGTGCGGCCGATCTACGAGGTGGCCAGCCCGCTCTTCGAGCGCGTCGTCATCCACCTCGACCCGCGCTACTACAAGGGCAAGCAGTTCGTCATCGAGGCCCGCAACGCCTCGAGGGCCAACCGCTACATCCAGTCGGCCACCCTCGACGGCAAGGCGCTGACCCGGCCCTGGCTCTACCAGGCCGATCTGCTCGACGGCGGCACGCTGATCCTCGAGCTCGGCCCGGAGCCGAACGAGGCCTGGGGCTCGAAGCCCGAGGATGCGCCGCCGTCCATCCCACGGCCCTAGACGGGAGAATCCGCCATGACCTCGCGCGAGCGAGTCCTCGCCGCTCTGGATCACCGCGAGCCCGACCGCGTGCCGATCGACCTGTCGGGCCATCGCTCGTCGGGCATCGCCGCCATGGTCTATCCCCACCTGCGCCAGGCATTGGGCCTGCCGCCCGGGCCGGTGCGGGTCTACGACATCATCCAGCAGCTCGCCGTGGTGGACGCGGACGTGGGGGGTGGGGGCGGGGGCGACAAGATGGAGGAGGGGCGGGGCGTGGCCCAGGGCGCGGTCATCTCGCCCCTGCTGGCCAACGTCTAT
>CBFDBL010000359.1:0-6647 GCA_965603035.1 uncultured bacterium | reverse complement strand
GGGGTGGGCAAGAGCGTGCTCATCGGCCAGATCGCGCGGGGCTCGGACGCCGACGTGAACGTGGTGGCGCTGGTCGGCGAGCGGGGCCGGGAGGTCCGCGAGTTCCTGGACAAGAACCTGGGCGACGAGGGGCTGCGGCGGTCGGTGGTGGTGGCGGTGACCTCCGACGACCTGGCGCTGCGGCGGATCAAGGGCGCGCTGGTCGCCACGACCATCGCCGAGCACTTCCGCGACCAGGGCCTCCCCGTGATGCTCTACCTCGACTCGGTCACCCGCCTCGCCTACGCGCAGCGGGAGCTGGGCCTGAGCATCGGCGAGCCGCCGACGACGCGGGGCTACCCGCCGTCGGTCTTCGCGCTGCTGCCGCGTCTGCTCGAGCGCGCGGGCGCCCGCGCGCGGGGCAGCATCACGGGCATCTACAGCGTGCTGGTCGAGGGCGACGATCTCGACGAGCCCGTGGCTGACGCGGTCCGCGCCATCCTCGACGGCCACATCGTGCTCAGCCGCGACCTCCAGGTGCGCAACCACTACCCCGCGGTGGACATCCTCCAGAGCCTGAGCCGCGTCATGCCCGACGTGGTCGCGCCCGACCACCTGGCCGCGGCGAACGCGCTGCGGCGGCTCTACGCGGTGTACCGCGGCGCGGAGGACCTGATCCGCCTCGGGGCCTACGAGCGCGGGACGAACGCCGAGCTCGACAGGGCGGTGGCGGTGGTGGATGGGATCGACGAGTTCCTGCGCCAGGGCTTGGACGAGCTGTCGGCCTACGAGGCCGCGGTGGAGCGGCTCGTCGGCGGCCTGGCGGCTGGCGTGGCAGGGGTCTAGGCGTGCGGCGATTTCGCTTCCAGCTTGCGGGCCTCGAGCGGCTGCTGGTGCACCGCGAGGACAGCGCGACCCTGCGCGCGGTGCGGGCCGCGGCCGAGCGTCGCCGCGCCGAGAGCCGGCTCGGGCACCTGGCGAGCCGCCTCGGGGCCGCGCGCCGCGAGCGCCGCGACGGCCGCCGCGCAGGCGAGCTCTCGCCGCGCGACGAGCTGCTCTACGAGACCTACCTCGAGCGGCTCGGCCGCGCCATCGACGCCCAGCGCCAGGCCGCCGCGCAGGCGGCCGAGCGCCACGACGAGTGCCTCGACGCGGCGCGGGGCGCCGCGACGAAGCGCCGAGCGATCGGCCTGCTCCACCACCGGCGCCGCGCCGAGCACCGCCGCGAGGCGCTGCGCGAGCTGACCCGTTTCCTCGACGAGGTCGGCAGCCGCCAGGCGGCCGGCCCGGCCTGACAGGGAGGACCACGCGATGCCAAACGACCCCAAAGCCGAAGGAGAAGCGCAGGTGGAGATCGAGGAGCAGACAACCGAGGAGGCCGCCGAGGCGCCAGCGCGCCCCGGCTTCACGTGGCGTCGGCTCGTCGGCCTGGCGGGCGTCACGGCGGTGGCGTTCCTCGTCTCGGGCGTGATCGCGCTCGGGGTGGGGGGCCACTTCCGCCGCGAGCCGCTCAACAGCCTGCGCGGGCTGCCACTGGTGGGCCGGCTGGTGCCGGCACCCGAGGCGGAGCCGGAGCCGGAGGTCCAGGAGCCGCCGAACGTGGCCGCGGTGCACCCCATGCCGGCCACGGAGATCGGCGAGCTGATCGGCGAGCTCCAGGCGATGCGCGGCCGGCTCAAGGGCCGCGAGCAGCGGCTGGGGCAGGGCGAGGAACGGCTCAAGGCGCTCCAGGTGGACCTGCGGCGCGAGCGCGACGTGCTCGAGCAGCTCATGGAGGGGCTGGAGCAGCGCCAGGCCGCGCTGGCGGCGAGGCGGGAGGCGCTGGAGGCCGACGTGGTGGTGGCCCGGGCCGAGGAGCGCAAGCGCCTGACGCAGCTCGCGCGCATCTACGAGGCCCAGGAGGCGACGGCCGCGGCCTCCGAGCTGGCCGCGCTCAGCGCGAGCGGGCCCGACGGGATGGCCGTGAAGATCCTCGCGTCGATGACCGAGAAGAAGGCGGCTCCCATCTTCGACGCCATGCCGCCCGAGGCGGCCGCCGCCCTCAAGACCCAGCTCCTGCGCCTCCGCTTCGAGGTCGGCACGAAGAAGGAGGGCGCGTCGTGATCCCCATTCGGCTCCTCAACGGCTCGACCCTCTACGTCAATTCCGACGTGGTCGAGAGCGTCGTCGCGGCGCCCGACACGATCATCACGCTGACCAGCGGGCGCAAGATCGTGGCCCGCTCGTCGCCGCAGGAGATCATCGACGCCGTGGTCGCCTACCGCCGCCGCATCCTCGACCGCCCGCTGGGCGGCGACGGCACGCGGCCGCCGGGGGCGAGTGTGCAGCGCGCCGCTGCGGCAAGCCAGGGCTCTTAGGGGGCCGCTCGCGTGGACATTGGGACGCTGGTCGGCGTCATCTCGGGATTCGGCCTGGTGTTCGTCGCCATCTTCATGGGCGGCGGCGTCGGGATGTTCATCAACGTGCCGTCGATAATGATCACGGTCGGCGGCACCATCGCGGCGACGCTCATCAACTTCCCGCTGCCCAACGTGCTCGGCGTGTTCCGCATCGTCCGCAAGTGCTTCCTCAACAAGATGCTGTCGCCGGTGGAGGCGATCCGCCAGATCACGGGCTTCGCGCGGGTGGCGCGGCGCGACGGCATCCTGGCGCTCGAGGAGCAACTGGGCGAGAACGCCGACCCGTTCCTCGAGCGGGGCCTGCAACTGGTGATCGACGGCACGTCGGCCGAGGACGTGCGGGAGATCCTGACGAGCCAGCTCGACGCGCGGCGCGAGCGGCACCGGCGGGGCAAGAGCATCATGGAGTCGATGGGCGCCTCGGCGCCGGCCTTCGGCATGATCGGGACGCTCATCGGCCTGGTGCAGATGCTGCGCAACCTCAGCGACCCGAGCCAGATCGGCTCGGGCATGGCCACGGCACTGATCACGACCTTCTACGGCGCCGTCATGGCCAACCTGGTGTTCCTGCCGCTGGCCGGCAAGCTCGACGCGGCGAGCGCCGACGAGTGCCTCATGACCGAGCTGCTCATCGAGGGCATCATCTGCATCCAGAACGGCGACAACCCGCGCACGGTCGAGGACCGCCTGAAGAGCTACCTGGCGCCGAACATGGTGCACAAGCTCGATCAGAACGCAGCGGCGCAGGCGGCGTGACGACTCTCTCTCGCGCACCAGCAGGTGGCGGACCGCCCGATGGCAGAGAAAGGCGCCCCGGGATGGATCGTGACGTTCAGCGACATCGTGTCGCTGCTGGTGACGTTCTTCATCATGATGCTGACGTGGTCCACGCTGGAGTCCGACGAGTTCGAGATGATCGCGGGCTCGATGGTGGGCGCGCTCGGGGTGACGGGCCAGATCACGGACCGCACGGCCCTGCTGCGCAAGCCGCAGCTCCTTGGCTACCGCTCCGACCACCAGGGCAGCGACGAGCCGCCGGCCGTCCGGCCCTCGGCCGACCCCTTCGGGAAGATGGCGATCCGACTCAAGAGCGAGCTGGGCGAGGACATCGAGTTCGACAAGCTGGAATCGGGCCACCGCATCCGCATCACGTCGGGCACGCTGTTCGCCCCGGGGTCGGCCGAGCTGTCGCCGGCCTGCCGGCGGGGGCTGGGCGCGCTCGCCCAGGTGCTGGCCCTGCGGTACAACCCGATCCGCGTCGAGGGCCATGTGGACGCCCACTTCCGGCCCTCCGCGCAGCACCCGACGGCGTGGGCGCTGTCGGTGGCGCGGGCGGTGGCGGCGGCGCGCTACCTGGCCCGGGCGGGCGTGCCGCCCGAGCAGATCAGCGTGGCCGGCTACGGCGACCACCGCCCGGCCTTCCGCGGCCAGTCGCGTGCCCTCCAGGCGCGCAACCGCCGCGTCGAGATCGTCGTCCTCGAGACCCCCAAGGGCGAGGGCTGAGCCATGGCCGCCAGGAAACGCAAGAAGCTCGCCCCGAGCAGGCGCGGCGCGCCAGCCTACATGACCTCGTTCGCCGACATGATGACCCTCATGCTCACGTTCTTCATCCTGCTGGTGGCCTTCGCGCGCGAGCAGCGTGCCGAGCTGCTCGCAGCGGGCACGGGCTCGTTCATCAGCGCCATCGACTCGCTGGGCCTGCCCGGCCTGCTGCCGGGCGGGCGGAGCTTGACCGAGCTCGGGCACGTGCCGGCCAACTTCACGATCCCGGCGCACCACGTCGAGCCCAGCCAGGCGCTCCTCGACCGCGATCTGCGCAGGGCCCCGCCCGAGCGCCTGCGGCGCTCGACCATCGAGTACCACCTGCGGCGCCGGCGCGCCGTCGTGCTGGCCACCTCGGTGGGGTTCGCGCCGCGGACCGCCGAGCTCGACGAGCCGTCGCGCGCCGAGCTCGACGCCGTCGCGGCCATGGCCTGGCAGACCCGGTCCTACCTCGCCGTGGAGGCCCACGTGGCCGGCCCGGGCGACGGCTGGGAGCTCTCGGCGCTCCGCGCCGCCGCCGTCGCGCAGCACCTCCGCACCAAGGGCCTCGTGCCCTACCAGCGCATCACCCTGGCCGGCTACGGCCGCTTCCGGCCGCTCGCCGACGGCCAGGGCGCCGGCCGCTCGAGCGACCGGGTGAACGTCCTGCTGTCCCCTGAGCCTCTGGACTGAGAAGGAGCGTTGCGATGGCCATCCCGATCCGCCGCCTGGTGCCGCTGCTGGCCGTCCTGGGCTGCGTGCTCGCCGGCTCGGTGCTCGGCGCCGTGGCCCTGCCGGCCGTCATCGCCCGGTTCGAGGGGGCCGCCGAGGCCCCCGCGGAGGAGGCCGGGCCCGAGCCCTCCGAGCGCGGCATCCCCCTCGACGAGCCCGTGGATCTCATGGTGAACCTCAAGGACGAGCAGGGCCGCCGCGTGCTGAAGGCGGCGATGGTCTTCGAGGTCAGGGACGCCGCGGCCAAGCAGGCGGTCGCCGAGCGCATGACCGAGATCCGCCACGAGCTCATCGCCCTGCTCTCCGACAAGCAGCTCAAGGAGGTCGAGGGCAGCGAGCAGAAGGACCTGCTGCTGCGCGTCATCCGCATGACCGTCAACGAGCGCGTCGGCATCCCCGACGCCGTGCTCCACGTCTACTTCTCCCAGTTCATCATCCAGTAGGGGCCTGTGGATGAACGAGCTCCTGAGTGCCGACGAGCTCAGCGACCTGCTCGAGGCGGTGAGCGAGGGTCAGCCGGGCGGGGCGCCGGGGGGGCCGGCCGCGCGCGAGCGCAGCATCCAGGCCCTCGACTTCCGCGCGCCCGGCCTGCTCTCGCGCGAGCAGCTCCGCCTGCTCCAGCAGCTCCACGACGCGGCGGCCGTGGCCTTCTCGTGCACCCTGAGCGACGCGGTGAGCGCGCCGGTGGAGGTCACGGTGGCCTCGGTGGACGCCGTGGCCTTCGGGGCCTTCAGCAACGCGCTGCCCGCGTCGGCGTGCATCCAGACGTTCCGCGCCGACCCTGGGGGCCATCGGGGCCTGCTGTGCCTGGACATGCCTCTGGCCTTCGGGATCATCGAGCGCCTGCTCGGGGGGCGCGGCCAGGCGCTCGAGCAGCTCAGGCCGCTGACCGCCGTCGAGCAGGCCGTGGCCGTCGGTCCCCTCGAGGCGCTCCTCGAGCGGCTGGCCGCCGCCTGGGCCACGGTCGCGCCCGTGGAGCTGCGGCCCGAGGCGCTGGCGATGAGCCCCCAGTCCGCCCAGGTGCTCGGCGGCCGCGAGGTCGTGCTCCAGGTGCTCTTCGCCATCGGCGGCGACGTGTGCGTCGGCGACGTGAGCCTGTGCCTGCCGCTGTCGTTCGTCGAGCAGCTCCTCCCGGGCCGCGGCGCGCTCGGGCGGGGCGCGGCCGACCCCGAGGCCCTCCACGCTCTCCGCCAGGCCGTCGGCGCCGCGCCCGTGCGGGTCGCGGCCGAGCTCGGCCGCGCCGACATCTCGGTGCTCGACCTCCTCGGGCTCCAGCCCGGCCACGTCATCCGACTCGACCGACGCACCGACGATCCCCTCGACGTCACCGTCGAGCGCACCCCCTACCTCGCAGGCAGGCCCGGGCTCGTCGGCCACACCCTCGCCATCCAGATCACCGACGACCCGCCCCGCGCCAGGAAAGGAGCCGCCCAGCCATGACCCCCGACGCCACCGCGCAGGCCGAGCAGGCCACCGCCGCCGCCCAGGCCCCCGACGCACCCGTCACCGTTCGCCCCGTCGCCTTCAGCCCCCTCGACGGCGCCCCGGCCCCCGCCGCGGACGCGGCGCCGCGCTCGCTCGACCTGCTCCTCGACGTCCGCGTCCCCATCACCGTCGAGCTCGGCCACACCGTCATGCCCATCGAGGAGCTGCTCGCCCTGCGCGCAGGCAGCGTCCTCGAGCTCGACAAGCTCGCCGGCGAGCCCGTGGCCCTCCTCATCCGCGGCCACGCCATCGCCCACGGCGAGATCATCGTCGTGGACGACACCCTCGGCCTGCGCATCACACGGATCCTCGACCCCGCCGAGCGCGTGCGCCCGCTCGGGGCCGCCGCGCAGGACGGCGGGCAGCCAGACCACGCACAAGAGGGAAGCAGCGGCGAGGAGGCGAGTGACGGCGAGCAGGAGACGCCGGCCGGCTCGTGACGCGCGATGGCCGGACCCTCTCCGCCCGCGGCGCGCGGCCTGCCCGCCGCGCGCCTCGCCACGGTGGGCGCTCGGCGCGCGCCGCAGGGGG
>CBFDBL010000358.1:0-6667 GCA_965603035.1 uncultured bacterium | reverse complement strand
TCCACGCCATGCGGAAGCAGGCGCCCGACGTGGCCAGGACGTAGCTGTACGGGTAGTCGATGCCCAGGAAGTCGGTGCACGACTTCACCGCGAGCGCGAGGGGGCAGATGCCGTCCTTGAAGTAGCGCACCTTGGGCACGCCGTCGAGCACGACGCGCGGCGGGGGGCGGTCGGCACGGGAATCGGCCATCGTCGGCTCCTTCGGCTGCGCGGCGCGGACAATGCTCACCACGGCGAGCAGGACCAGCAGGATCCGTCCCACGGCTTGCTCCCCCTCTCGCCCACCACTCTCACCGGCGTCCGCCATCAGGAGTGTGGAGAATGTGTGTCAGGTCACGGCTGCCGGCCGATCCAGTACTCGCGGAAGGAACGCAGGCGCGGAAGCGACTCGCGGTCCTTGACGCGATTGGTGGCGGCCTTGCTGGCGATGATGTCGTCGATGTGGCAGACGGGGAAGCCCTCGACGTCCACCCGGCGCTCCCAGGCGTCCTCGAACCGCTCGATCCCGTCGGGCGCGAAGACGAGATCGAGGTCGAAGGGGCCGTTTTTGATCTGAACGAAGTCCTTGCCCCGCACGATCTCGGCGGCCTGGGTGTCGGTGAGGGCGAAGCCCAGCTCGCGGAGAGCGGCAACGAGCGCCCGGCCGTTCTCCGGGGAGCGCTCGACGAAGAGATCCGCGTCCTGCGTCGTGTCGGGATAGCCCAGGAGGATGGCGCCCGACTTGCCGATGAACAGGTAGCGCACGCCGTGCCGCGCGAAGGCGTCTCGGATCTCCTCAGCTTGGCGGTACTCAAACGCGCCCATAGCCCAGCCAATCAGGGAGGTTCTCTTCACACCAGCGTCGGTAGTCTTCCATCGTGTCGAAGGAGCGGTACGGGGCGTCGTCGAGCACGGGCTTGTACGTCTTGATGAAGGCGTACCGCATCCGGGTGCGGAGCGGGCGCCGAGCCGCCGCCTCGAACTCCTCGAGCCACTCGCTCGGGATGGCCGCACCCGTCCCGGCGCCATCCTCGGCTTGCCGGCGGCGTGCGGAGATGCTGCCCTTGCTCACGGGTCGTTCTCCAGTCTGCTCGAGCCCGCCTCCGGCTCTCTGCCCCCATCCTACACGAGCGGCCAGGGGACCGCAACGGGCGGCGTGCTCCCGATCCCTACGGCACAGGCTCTGCGCGCCGCTTGATGACGCAGACGCGCCTGGCCTCAGCGTCGAGCGCCCAGAGCTGCTTGCCGTCCCAGGCGAGGCCGCTGCATCCGCCCTCGAAAGGCGTCTCGCCCCAGTCGATGAGCTTGCCTTTGACGTGGGTGCGGAGGATGAGCGGCGCGAAGTCCTGCACGCACCACACGCTCTCGGGTGTGGCCGTGAGGACGCTGCCGCCGCCGGTGTGGCCGTGGAAGCGCCGCTTGCCGGGGTCCTTGGGGTCGACCTTCATGATGCAGCCCATCCAGGCGTCGTAGACCCAGGCCTCGGCGCCGCGCTGCGCGAAGCCCATGGGCCACTCGAGCTTCGCGAGCGACACCTCGCCAGCGATGCGGCCGGTCTCGGGGTCGAGCTTGACGAGGCGCTTCGGCTTCTCCTGGATCACGCCGAGGCCCCCGTCCCACCAGCCGATGGCGCCCGGCTTCGCGAAGGGCAGCGTCAGCTTCTTCTGCACGGAGCCGTCCGCGGGAGAGACGGCGTAGGCTGTCGCAGCGTCGCGATCGACGGTCCAGAGGCGCTTGCCGTCGAAGGCCAGCCAGCGGGCCTCGTTGCAGGGAGCGGGAATGGAGCGGACGATCTTCCAGTCGGGCGGCATCGGGGGCAGCTTGCGGAGCGGCTCGAGGAAGCCGTGGGTCGCGAGGGCACGGAAGGTGACATAGCTCTGGCCACCCCATCCGCCGTCAGGCTTCTGGGCGCGAAGGATCATCGGGATGAGTCGCTCGACGACGCGCCTTGCCTCGGGCGTGTCGATGCGGCCGGCGGCGTTGACGAAGCTCCAGGGGTCCTTGTAGCTCAGGCAGCCCGCCTCGTTCATCCCCTTGGCGATCCAGGTGAGGGTGCGCGCGACGATGGGCTTCGTGTCGACGAGCCCCCGGCCCTCCCACAGCGCGTCGAGGTAGAGCTGGGTGCCCCAGGGGCAGAGCTTCCAGGGGCCGGTCCACACCTTCTCGCGCTTGACCATCGTCTCGACGGCGGCCTTGACCTCGGGCGGGCCCGTGACGCCTAGCAGGATGAGGGCGCGGGTGCCGCGGACGCTGATGTGGCGATGGTTGTCGCCGTGCTCGTCGGTCCGCTCCTTGAGCAGGAGCGCCGCCACGCGCTGGACCTCAGGCCGCTTGGGGTCTGCCCCGAGCTCGACCAGCTCGATGAGCCGCTCGGCCGTGCCCTTGATGTCGTCGGCCAGGTGGCCGTCCTTCTTCTGCTTGCCGAGGATCTCATCGATCTTCTTCTTCAGGACGGCGTCGTCGCCCGCCTTCGGCTTGCGGAAGACGTGGCGCCGCACGAGCGCCGCCTGCACGGTCTCGCTCTCGTGGACGAACGTCATCGGATCGCGGCGGAAGCCGTGCTTTGCTGCGAGAGCGGTCTGCCCTGCACCCGCGGAGCACAGCGCTGGCAGCGCGGCGAGAGCGGCGGCGGCCGCGACCATGGTGTTGCATCGCTTCACGGCGCATTCCTTGCTGTGGGAACCGCTGGGACGCAAGCCGCGGGGCAGGGCAGTGGGGGCGGTGGGGCGTGTCAAGGGCGCGGTCAGAAGAGGCCGAGGACTCTGGGGCGCCGGATGTCGAAGGTGACGATGTTGGAGTAGACCTTGCCCGTCCACACGCGGGTGTAGGCGACGTCGGTGCCGAGCGCGTGGGCCTGCTGGGCCGTCATCTCGGGTGTGATGACGATGTAGGGGAACTCGTCGCTGACCTCGTAGGCGACGACGATGAAGTGGAGGCCCGGCTCGAGCCAGTTGCGCTCGCGTGCTGGCGGGAGGATGAAGCGGCGGCCGACGAAGGCAGCGGGCGGCAGGGTGACGTGGTGGTAGTAGTCGGCGCGGGCCTCCTGCGGGACCTTGAACCGCGGGCTGTGGTAGCGCGGGCGCCCGCCGTAGACCTCGAAGATGTGGAACTTGAAGAGCCACTCGGCGGCGCCGCCCTCGGGCGTGGTGGCGAAGGGCTCGAAGTAGACCGACAGGTCGCGCCGGTGGTCGCCGCGCATCCGCCGCCGGCCCGAGCGGTTGATGAGCTGGACGTCGAGCACGATCGGCTCGTCGGGCCTGTAGGTCGCCTTGTCGGTGCGGATCAGGAGTTGGAGCCCGTCGCGCGGACGCGCCAGGCGGGCCGAGATGTCCTCGAGCTTCTTCTCCTGCGCAGGGCGCGACAGCACCCGCCCGTCGTCCTTCTGCGGGTCGAACCCCGCCCAGCCGACCAGGAAGTCGGGCCACTCCTTGTAGTTCAGGTTCCCGGTCATCCCGATGAAGCCGAGGTGGAGGTAGTGGGCGCACTGCGGCTTGTAGACAGGGTTGCCCTGGGCGTCGGCCGCCATGCCCAGCGGCCCTACCGACAGGACCTGCGCCTCGGGCTGGTCGCTCTCTTCGGCATTGGGGTCCTTCCACTCGATCTTCTCGTGGCCGAAGAGCAGGAGCCCTGCCGCGTCCTGGTGGTGCTCCATCACCCCGATCTTGCCGCCGCCGATCCCGGCGTAGTAGCCGTCGACCTTCGCGTAGCCGCCAGGGGCGATGAACGGGCAGTTGCCGTAGAGGCCGAACTGCGGCTTGGTGGAGAAGGTGAAGCCGAAGTCGAACAGGTCGAGCGCGTCGCGCCCCCGCGCGCGGGCGTAGGTGCAGCCCGTGGCGCTGGCGAGCGCCGCGACAACGATCGCCAGCCCGATCACGCGCACCTGAACCACACGCCTCATACGCGGCTCCCTGGCCCGGAGCCTCCACTACGAGCGGCCGACGTCTCTTCCTGGGTACACGGTAAACGCGATGCCGCCGGAAGTCAAGTCGCCGAGGCCCCGTCGCGCGGGCGGCCGTGCCGTTCCCATTGACGCAGCACGGGGGTATCGGGTATGCTGTAGCTGGGGAGTGGCGCTGGAGTCGAGAGCCGGGCCTGCATCTTGAGAGAACAGAGATGAGCTGTAGCTTGCGAGCAGCCGGGACCCTGTTGTGCGTCTGCGCGGTGCTCAGCGTGCCGGCGTTTGGCAAGCCGAAGGTGGTGAGGGTGACGGTGCGGGTGGACAGCCAGGCGGCCGGCTACGAGGGCGCCCGGGCGATGGACGGCAACCCGGCGAGCATGTGGCACACGCGGTTTGGGGCGGGCGAGACGACGCACCCTCACGAGTTGACGATCGATCTCGGCAAGAGCTATACCATCGGCGGCATCGCCTACCGGCCGAGGCCCGGCGCCAGCAACGGCACGATCAAGGACTACGAGATCTACGTGGGCGACGACCCCAAGAAGCTCGGCAAGCCGGCGGCCAAGGGCGCGTTCCCGAAGCGCGATGGCGAGACGGTGGTCACCTTCGCCGCCAAGGCCCAGGGCCGCTATCTGCGGGTGAAGGCGCTCTCCGAGGTGGCGGGCAGGCCGTGGACCTCCATCGCCGAGCTGCGGATCCTGGCCGACGGCGTCACCTTCCGGGCGGCCAGGTCGAAGGAGACCCTCGTCCAGCCCAAGGCGCTCGACCCGATGAACGAGCCCGACCGCGAGTTCTCAGCCCTCCAGCACGATCTGCGCAATCGCGGGCACTTCCAGCGCGTCGCCGCACAGGCCTTCCGGCCCGAGGCGCTCATCCTCGAGGGCGACCGCGACCCCGCCGACGTCGTGCTGCGCCGTACGGCCGCACTGGTCGCCGACCTCAAGCGAATGCCGACCGCGCCCGCCCTCGGCGCGCTGGAGGCCGAGCTGGCGAGGCTCCAGGCCGAGGGGAAGAGCGCCGACGCGGCCGACGCCGAGGCCCGCCGCTCGCTCTTCGACAAGGCCCGCACCCTGCGCCGCAAGATCGCCTTCTCGAACCCGCTGCTCGACTTCGACAAGCTGCTCTTCATCAAGCGCCACCGCTCGACCTTCAACCACATGTGCGACCAGTACTACGGCATCAACGCCCCGCCCGGCGGCGGCCTCTACATCCTCCACGACCCCTTCGGCCCCGAGCCCAGGGTCGAGGACGTCCTGGCGGAGTCGGTCGTGCAGCGGGGCCGGCTCAAGGGTCAGAAGCTCGCGGACGGCTCGTTCGTGGCGCCCGACCTGTCGTTCGACGCGCAGCGCATCGCCTTCGCCTATGTCGAGTGCCAGGGCGACCGCGGCCACCGCCGCCACACCGACCCCAGCCGCGGCCACTGGCACGAGGGGCGCTGCTACCACGTCTTCACCGTCCACGTCGACGGCTCGGGCCTCGAGCAGCTCACCGACGGGACGTGGAACGACTTCGACCCCTGCTGGCTGCCGAACGGGCGGGTCGCCTTCATCACCGAGCGGCGCGGCGGCTACCTCCGGTGCGGCCGCACCTGCCCCACCTACACCCTCTACGACATGGCCGCCGACGGCAGCGACATCCGGATGCTCAGCCCCCACGAGACCAACGAGTGGCACCCGAGCGTGACCCACGACGGCCGCATCATCTACACCCGCTGGGACTACATCGATCGCCACGGCTGCACGGCCCACCTGCCCTGGATCACGACCGTTGACGGCCGCGACTCCCGCGCCGTGCACGGCAACTTCGCGCCGCGCCGCAGCCGGCCCGACATGGAGCTCGACATCCGGGCCATCCCCCACTCCCACAAGTTCGTCGCCACCGCCGCGCCCCACCACGGCCAGGCCTTCGGCTCCCTCGTCCTCTTCGACCCCCGCATCCCCGACGACGACGCCATGATGCCCGTGCGCCGCATCACCCCCGAGATCGGCTTCCCCGAGAGCCAGGGCGGCGCGCAGGTCTACGCCACCGCATGGCCCCTCAGCGAGCACTACTACCTGTGCGTCTACGACGTCGGCATGGCGCCCGGCGTCGGCCGCCAGGGACGCCGCCACGTGCGGGGCAACTACGGCCTCTACCTCGTCGATGCCTTCGGGAACCGCGAGCTGCTCCACCGCGACCCCGCCATCGGCTGCCAGAGCCCCATCCCGCTGCGGCCCCGGCCCATGCCGCCCGACCGTCCGCGGATGATCGCCGCGGCGGGCGGGGACAAGCCGCGCGAGGCCACCGTCGCCGTCCTCAACGTCTACGACAGCCTCAAGCCCTGGCCCGAGGGCACCCAGATCAGGGAGCTGCGGGTCGTGCAACTGCTGCCCATGACCGTGCCCTCCGGCGGGCCGCCGCACGAGACGGGCCTGCGGCTGCCCTCGGCGCGGGACTCGGTCAACCCCACGCGCTACGTGCTCGGCACGGCGCCCGTCGAGCCCGACGGCAGCGCCCATTTCGTCGTGCCCGCCGACAAGGAGATCTTCTTCCAGGCCATCGGCCAGGACGGCCTGGCCGTCCAGTCCATGCGCTCGGCCACCTACCTCAAGACCGGCGAGCGGCTGGTGTGCATGGGCTGCCACGAGCCCAAGGTCACGGCCCCGCAGCTCCCGGCGCGCCCGCCCGTCGCCCTGCGGCGCGAGCCGTCGCGGCTGAAGCCCGATGTGGACGGCTCCAATCCCTTCAGCTACCCGCGCCTCGTCCAGCCCGTGCTCGACCGCAGGTGCGTGGCCTGCCACACCAAGAACA